>DATLZX010000296.1:0-5451 GCA_035573795.1 Pyrinomonadaceae bacterium
CCGGATCAAAATTGGCTAAAGGCTTTGATATCACCACTTGATGATGATTCGATAACTGCCGCAACGGGTTATCGCTGGTATTCGAGCGACAGATTCAGTCTTGCCAATGAGCTTAGAAGCGTCTGGAATGCCTCGGTTGCAACGGCGCTTGGCGATGACGAAAAAAAGAATTTCTGCTGGGGCGGCTCGACTGCCATCCGCCTAAGAGATTTCAAAAGGCTGTCTATCGGTGAAAAATGGAAGATAGCAGCATCAGATGATTTCATTATCTCGCGCAGTATCTGGCAGGCCGGGGAAAACATAAAATTCGTCCCGCAGGCAATGGTTAATACAGGAGAATCTGCCGACTTCAGATCCCTGCTTGCATTCACAAACCGCCAAATGAAGATTACAAGAGTCTATGCGCCAAGGCTCTGGAAAATGTCGTTCTTCGGCTCAGGCTTATTTTGCGGTGTGATGGGCTTTGGTATTTATCTACTGCTGTTTGGCCAGACAGTACAGATGGCAACAGCGCTTTTAGTCCTTTCGACCGTAGCAATTTTAAGCATTGCAAAATCTTGGTTGAGGCTGTTTGCCGTAAGACTTGTAATCCCGCCGGTGAGCAAAAGATTCGGCAAGCAGCTAATAACCCACTCTTTGCTATGGCCTGCCGCTCCCCCGATTTTTTTGATTAACTGCATCATTGCACTTTTTTCCAGAAAGATAAAATGGCGAGGCAAAGAGTACCTTCTGCTTTCTGCTGAACACACCGTTATTTGCAACACGGGGCAAAACACAGATCCAAGACTTTCCGCCTCTGCTCGATAGCTTTCCAGCACTGCTCAATCTCTCCCGGAAATTTCGGAAAACCAGGTAATTTCAAGAAAAGCCGGAAATCCCGGAAATTCCGGAATTTCCGGAAATTTAGGATTTATTTTTGTTCAGTGATTCAGTAACGTAATAGCGAGATTTTCTGCAATAGAAAATTTCAAAGTATTACGATTCTCAAAGTGCTATTATTGTTCATAAGCGATTTGAATATTCTTGAGCCTACTTGCCTATGCTGAAACGATTGAAATCATTCAGATACCTGCTCGTAATCCTGCCTGTTTTCTTTGGCCTTTTCATCACCGCCCACGCTTCGAAAAAAACCGGGCAAAACCCGATTATAATAATTCCAGGCCTTACAGGTTCCGAGCTGGTAAATAAAAGAACCGGAGAGCTGGTTTGGTATCGTGTAAGCCGCTCGAAAGTTGATGATATCAGGCTTCCACTTTCGACTGACCTTGCATCGAGCCGTGATGATTTGGTCCCAAGGGATATTCTGAGATCTGTGAAAATAATCAGCTTTTTACCCGAGGTCGAAATTTACGACAAATTGATATCGGCTTTGGAGAAAAACGGTTATCATGAGGCCAAGTGGGAAACAGCCGGTCAGGACGATAAAACAAACTCGATCTTCGTTTTTGCCTATGACTGGCGTCGCGATAATACCGAAACAGCCCGTCTGCTAATCAGAAAAATCGAGAGCTTGAAAAAAAGGCTTCAGGATCCGCATCTGAGGTTTGACGTAATCGCACATTCGATGGGCGGACTGATCGTAAGATATGCTGCACTGTATGGCGATGCTGACCTTCCGGCCGGAAAACCAAAGCCAACCTGGGCAGGTGCCGAGAATTTCGATAAGATTTTTTTGCTAGGAACACCAAACCAGGGATCGCTCGAGGCTTTCGATTCACTTTTGAATGGAGTTTCTTACATTGGCAGCGGGCTGAACCTGCCCTGGGTGCAGAATCTTTCGCGTTTCGACATTTTTTCGATTCCGTCCATTTTCCAATTACTCCCGCAGGAAGACAGCTTTACGGCTTACGATGAGGAGCTCAACCCATTGAAGATTGATTTATTCAATCCAATGGCCTGGGAAGAATACGATTGGGCAATCTGGCAAGACCCGTCTTTCGAGAAAAACTTCACGGCAGCCGAACGCCGTATCGCACGGGCATATTTCAATATTGCTCTTGCACGAGCCCGTAAGTTTCAGGATGCAATCAATGCCGAAACAAGACGGCCACAGCAGCCGCGCTTTTTCGTAATCGGCTCGGACTGCAAGGATACACAGGTTGCAGTATTGCTCAGAAGGGATCAGAAAAAGGATCGTTGGATCACGCAATTCAAAACTGACGGCTTTACAAATTCCTCCGGACAGAAAATTTCATCAGAACAGCTGAAGAAGATCCTCTTTGGGCCCGGTGACGGAACAGTCCCGCTCAGGTCGCTGCTTACGAGGGATTTCGGGCCACGCGGTTCGCTCACTTTCGAAGAGGAATTTCTTCAATGCGAAGAGCACTCTAAACTTGCAACCAATGCCGCGGTTCAAAAAAAGCTTTTCGAAATACTGGAAGTTGGCCAGAGCAGCTCCAGATAAAAAATCTCCAGGAAATGAAAAACCCAGGCGAGAAATCAACGGGACGGCAAGAGACAGAAGACATAGAGGCTTCTGAGCCTCAAGCCGACTCAGCCAGAAACTTCGGTTTTGCATACTCGGCCGCAGCAGCATTGGTTGGCTCCGTAGTCGTGATGCTTGCTTTTGGCTGGATTGCAGATCGGGCTTTGGGAACATCGCCTTGGGGCATCGCTGCAGGGATAATCTTAGGCGCCGCTATCGGGCTTTACGAGTTCATAAAAATTTCGAATCGTATAAATACTTGATTCTAAACATTTTATTTATGAATTGAGATAGATCCGTCTATGACCACTCTGCTAAGTTTTAATCATAAAATCAGCAAATCTTACAAATCATTACCGGCTGATCAGGCTCTTTTTGCCCTGATTTGGCTGCTAATTGCTTGCTAAGGCTCTTTATGGCCTGAATTGGTTGATTTTAGCCCGGCCGAAAGTAAAGCTTTACTAAAATTGAAAATCACAAATCTGGCCCGGGGCTCTATTCAGGCGAGAAATTGGGGTAATTGAATTGAATTCTACAGATATTACGGTTAAAATTATAAATTTATGGCTTGAGGCCCGGCCTTATTTACCGGCCCTAAATAGAGGAAAATGCCATGAATCTTGAAATCGAAAAAGTCAATAAACGCATACTTTGGTTAATGGGCTTTTTCGGTTTTGTTTGTTCTTTAGTTTTTGCGATTGTGGCCAGCGTAAGAACGGGCGCCGGGATTTTGACCGGAACCGTATTGGCATTTGCAAGTTATTTCTGGCTGAGACGGATTTTGCAAAGAGCTTTCGACTTGCCGGCACTTGAAAATGGCAGGCCTAGCCTGGCAGCCGCCGGCTATTTTTCGCGATATGCAGGAATCGGAGCGATACTCGGTGGTATTTACCTTTTCGGAATCTTTCCGCTGTGGTCAGTCCTGCTGGGTATGGCAATGTTTGCCTTTGCTCTGACCTTTGAAGGCATATTACAAATTTTTGCCTCTTTAATGCCGGGCAGCTCATATAGAAATAATGAGCAGGATGTTTTTTAATACCCGTAGGTAAATGTTCGATAAGCCGGAAAATAAAGATCCCGGCAGAGAAAAATTTATTTAATTTTTAATCAATACTTTTAGATTTAATCATGTTTTTATTTGCAGAAGGCGGGCACCATCAGCCCTTGATTGTTGAATTTTTGAACCATTATTTTGGCGATGCGGTATATCATTTTCAAATAACCTACACCAAGCCGATATGGGACCGTTTTTTTCAGATCTTCGGGACAGACGCCGAGGCAATGTTTGGCCCATATACACCTGAAACGGCAATTCCGTGGCCAACGGTGATGTTCGTAATCGCCTGCTTGCTTACAGTTGCGATTATCTGGATTCTAAGGGGACAGTTATCCGAGGATGATCCAGACACACCGCAGCTTACGCTCGAATCTGCAGTAATCTATCTTAAAAACCTGATTACAGACACAATTGGCCCGCACGGAACAAAATATTTTCCCGTTGTCGCAACCTTCGCCTGCTTGATTTTGGTCTCAAATCTAATGGGCCAATTCCCGATGTTTATGTCGCCGACGGCTTCGGTGAATGTTACATTCGCTTTGGGTATTTCGTCTTTTATCTACTATAACGCAGTAGGCATCAGAGAAAATGGCCTGATAAACCACATCAAGCATCTGGCCGGACCGAAACTGCCCTGGTATATGTTTCTGGTTACGATGCTGATATTCGGTATCGAACTTATCAGTAACATGATCAGGCCATTTACACTCGGCGTCCGGCTTTTTGCGAATATGTATTCTGACGAGCAGGTTTTCGTACAGATAACGAACCTGTATCCGCCGGTTACCCATTACCTGATACCTTTAGTTTTCACGCTTCTGGGCGTTTTCGTAGCTTTTGTACAGACGCTGGTATTCACACTACTGTCAATGAGCTATATTGCTGAGGTTACACATCCGCCTCATGATGAAGAGCATGGCGAAGAAGCACACGCTGCCGCACATACGGCTGCTGCGTGATTTTACTGTCTGCCGCAAATATTGCTTCGGTCAGGTGTTGGCTTGAGAGAGCCGCAGACCGAAAGTAGGTTTTTCGTGATTTTTGAAAATTTTGTGAAATCCGATTTTCACAATCGAAGGGATTAAGCAAATTAAGCAAGTTGGCAACTTATTACCCGAAACAGATGATTGCTGACAGAATGCAGTCAATTACTGAAAAGGGATGTAAGCCCGCACGCAACAGGAGCCTTGACTCCACGGAGTATAAATCAAGCGCATACCGGAAGCGAGGCGCCATTATACCGGCCAATAGCTTTACTCTTATTCCCTTCAAACAATAAATACAGAAGGAGAAAAGAGAAAATGAAAAAATACAAATACTTGGTTTTTGCAACTTTGGCAGTTGCAATGATGGCTATGGCAGCATCTGCACAAACCGGCGCGGCTGCCGATAATGAATCAACAGTTTCGGCAGCCAGAGCAATTGCCGGCGGCATCGGCTTTGGCATTGCAGCCGGATTGGCCGGCATCGGCCAGGGACTCGTTGGCTCGCGCGCAGCAGAAGGTGCCGCACGTAATCCGGGAGCTGCGAAATCAGTGCAGACTCTGATGATTATCGCTCTTGCACTTATCGAGTCACTCGTTCTTTTTGCACTGTTGATCGTTTTCGCGGTTGTCAAACCTTCATAAACCAGACAATCGGCAAAAACAATCAGCCTTTTCAAATAACTTTAGGCCAAGGGCATTGATTTTTTAATGCCCTTTTTTGTTTTGCATACAACGCAAGCTCAAGCGACGATATCCAAACTTTTTTAACAAAAGGATATTTTTCAGCAACCGGAAATAAAGTAAAATCGTATTTTGAAATCCGGAATCAGTTCAGAGATGGCAACCGAATCATTGCACAAATACGAATTTGAAGAAGCTCTAGCCGGCGGCCGGGATTGGGAACTTCTGTCAGGCAAGCATATTATTTCTTCAAATCCACCGGTTTCAGTCCCAATTCTTGCTCTAAAAGTCAGCGAAAGCGA
>DATLZX010000297.1:0-3003 GCA_035573795.1 Pyrinomonadaceae bacterium
TACTTTTCATCGTATAAACCAATCGGTTATCCAGGGCGGCGATCCTCTTTCCAAAGACGATGATCCGGAAAACGACGGCACCGGCGGATCCAAAAAGCCTAACGTCGAGGCCGAATTTTCCGATATACCCTATGATGCTGGGATCGTCGGTGCTGCAAGGGCTCTTGATCCTGACTCGGCAAATTCCCAGTTTTTCATCACATTAAAACGGGAACCATCTTTTGATAAAAGATACACAGTATTCGGCAAAGTAATCGAAGGAATGAACAATGTCAGGACTATTGCCGGAGTAACGCCCAAAGATGGCGAAAGGCCGGTCGAGCCAATTAGAATCAAGACTATAAGAATTGAACCCCGTCAATGATACTGCTAATATTTTCATGGGATGACCTTTTTGGCAATACTTGGGTGTTCTTTTAGGTCTTAAATTTTATTGCTCTTTACTTGCTCGCGTAGCTCAGTGGATAGAGCGCTTCCCTCCGGAGGAAGAAGTCGCAGGTTCGACTCCTGCCGCGAGTACCAACATTTAAAAGTTAAAAGGCTGGACAATATTTTTTGCCCGGCCTTTTCTTTGTTGTTTTAGCGTTGTTATTTTTGGCGGCTAAAATCTGCAGCAAATCAGTGCATTTTAAGCATTGGATCGCCGATCAAAGCCCAGGAAAACCTTACGTCGCTTCCGGCAAATATTTGAGATTTTGCATCATTTACCAGATCGCCTAAACGAATGATGTTGCCGGCGGCTAATTGGTTATAGAACCGGCTTGCCATTATTTCCTGAACGTCGGGGGTTGTCAATCCGGTAGATGCCCAGACAGCAGCAGCCCCACCATTTGAAGCAGTTACCAGCTTTTCAGACAAGGTATCTGTTGATGTCGAAACAAAATAGCCATTAAGGCACGTCAAAGCCGTAACTGTTGATGGATTATTTGCATTTGTAAGCGATGGGACATCGAAAATTGAAAAGAAATTCAAGTCCTTCCAGGCGGTTGTAATGCCATGGCCAGAGTAGTTCAGAATATACTTACCATTGTTAAAGCCTGAAATTACTTCATTTTTTGATTCAGTTAGGCTTGGGGTGCCGCGTTGGATTTCTGTTACACTCATCGAACTTGAAATATTGCTTGCAATGCGGCTGCTCATCGCCTGGAAATCGTAGCCATCAGGCGTATCGTAAACAAAAAGCGCACCCCGGCTGAAAGAGCTCGGGCCAATTGAGCTTTCCCACAGAGAAGTTTTATTTAGTGCGGTCAGCACGGATTGGTTATCACGAGCCGGAATACGGCCAATGGGAATTTCAGCAAGGCCGTCGTTATTGAAATCAGCAAGGGCCTCATCGCTCGCCGTTTCCATATAAACAGTGTTTACGAATTTCGCCGGTAGCATCTCCCAGGGCTTAAGCTGAGTGTATGACCTGTTCTCGTAATTTTTGGGATCATAAATCGAATCTCCAATCAGAAGAATGTATTGCGGCGGATTCTGCCAATTATGATAAGCATAGTTAAGAAATGCCTTTAGTGAGTCTGAATTTGTGATCCCAAAGCTGAATTCATCGAAAATCTCCTGCATCTCGACGATCTTGGTAGTAAAACCTTGTCCCGCACGATATGCAGCCCATTGCTGTGCCGACGACATCAACGGCGCAGTGGTAATTATCAAAAGTTGAGCAGCATTACTTGTCGAGGTTAGCAAAGAAGTGTCATTTGCGTTGACCCAAACCGGCGATAAAAAGGTGTTTGACTCGACCGCAAAATATTTTCTACCCCGGGCAGACGGGATTACCGGCCCCCAAGTGCTGCCAGTTTGCTGGATTTGAAGGTTTCCAACCAATGCCTCGTTACCGTCCAGAGTTACATCGAAAACCCTTATATTCGGCGACGTAAATCCGGAAAGCACCGCTCCCTGATAATTCACAGTGTAAAAATCCAGTTTATTGTTAATTGCAACAAAGGTTCTGGGAAATGCTATTTCAACGGTATCGAGAAAAGCAAAGTCATTTGTAGCGTTTGTTTTCATCGCTATGGTATTCAACCCTTCTCTCAAATAAGCAATCGGGATTGAATACTCAGCCTGAAACTGGCTCATGAAATTGCCCGTAGCCGGCTGCAGGTCATTTCCGTTGATATTGATATTGACCTGGTGAGGAGTTAATGAAAAACCCAGGTAAGATAATCTCAAAGTGCAATTTCCACCATTTTGATATATCCCGCTCAGATTGAAGCTGATGTTTCCGCTTGTGGTGTTCGATGTTATCAAACGGCCGAAAAAGTTTTCTGCGTCACCATTAAGGTATTTGTTTACATAATTTGACCTGTCTTTGAGGACAAAAGTCTGAAAGTAGTTGCTGGATTTGACGACGCCTCCCATATTTCTTGGGAAAACATATCGGATCCTTTTGCCCGGCGAGTTGCCTACCCTTAAATAATAAACGCTTATGTCAGTATCTTGGCTATCGTAGGCGCCGGAAAGAAATTCAATATAATCAGCATTTGGGCCGATGATCAAAGGCCGCTCGTTGCCCAGATAAAATAGTTGCCAATAATTGGGATCTGAATTTACATCAAAACCTGCGTTTTGAAGCTGTGCCCTTGTAACCCTTACAACTCCGGGACCTCTGGCGCCTATTCTTACAACTCCGGGGCTTGTGATTACTTCGAGATGTTTGACAGGGTCAGGTGATTGAAGATTTGCAACGGTTTCCAAGCTCAAATCGGCCGGCAGATCCAGCGAAGATGCAATCGCATCAGCATTTTTCGGTAAATCGCTGGCAGCCTGAGAGGAAATTCCAGTTGTGGCAGTTTCCGTATCGGGACTTTGCGGGACAACGCTGGCATAATCGGATCTAATGGTTTGCCCTGACATTTCATAAGAAACGACAAAGTAAATCGAATTAGCTTTGCCGCTTTTGTCTAAAAAAGCATAACTCTCGCCATAGGCTGGTTGATCAGAATATCGGAATGCAGAGCCCTGAATTATTTGAGAAATTTGCTTTGGTCCGGCGGCGTC
>DATLZX010000298.1:0-2094 GCA_035573795.1 Pyrinomonadaceae bacterium
TACACCTGAAATCTTATCTGCGGTAATAACGCGGATACCTTTTGTTCTTCGGATTGATCTTGTAGGTGTAAAGGGCTGCACCGCCTGCTCCGATGGCTGCTCCAACCAGAGCACCTTTCTTGCCGCCCAACAATCCGCCTATCAAGGCACCTGCTCCGGTTCCTATTCCGACGTTGATTATGTTCCGGTGGCGGTCATAGACGTTTCCGTTACCATCCGTGCAGTAAAGCAGCCTTCCCTTATTGTCATACACACAATCATTCTGAGCGGTGGCCGTCTGTGCAAACATCGGAATCATTGCAGCCAAAATAGCTACCATCGAAAGTGTTGAAATAAACCTTTTCATTTTTCTACCCTCCTCTTGTAATTTAAGCATTGTTAATTCAATCAACTTTTGCGACCGCCGCCATCTTTATCTCTATCTTTCTTGGCCGCGACAGGCCGCCTTTCTGTCGCTTTTAGTTAACTCAATAAGCGTGCCAATACTTGTAACTTCAATTATTTCAATAAATAAACATAAATTTACATTGCCGGTAACTTCCTTTTGATACGAAATGGTTAGCTGAAGGCGAAATTCGTGTATTTGGTTAAACAGTGTTTAATCTTGCACTAAAAAAAATATTTTTTTCTTAAATTTTGCGTGGCGATCAGGATAAGATAAATTCTCTTTTCTCGATTTCGAGCAGATTCTTGCGGATAAACTACCGCATATTAAAAAGAGGTTGGACTGTTTTTTCTTTTCGTGAGCCTTTTTGTAAATATTTTTGGGGATACAGCAACCTGCCGCCCTAAGAAGCAATGAACAATCACGAAAAAAAATCGTATTATAAGCCGATGCCAAGCAAGTACGATACGAATCCGCTGGATCCGGATTTTCCTGAGAAAGTATCTGCAAACCAGGCTTTTCAATCGGCCGGTGCAGTAACTGATGATTTCGACCCCACTCAAGAAACGGCCGAGCAAAAAGCCAACGGAAAGTTTGAGACAAAGGAATTCAAAAGCCGGCCGGCCTTTTCCGTAACTGAAGACGAAACGAGAAGGTTCGCAACAAATTACTTTGGCCAATACTCACAAAGTCAATCAGAGCCTATGGCTTATGGTACTTCCTCGGCTGCAAGCGGGATTGATTATGACAGCTCGCGGAAGGTCGGAAAAATCGGCATTTCAGAAAAAGTTCTGATCGGGCTGCCGTATCTGCCGATTTCGATTGGTTTGGTATCAGGGCTTTTGATGCTTTTGTTCTTGCCCAAAGAAGAGAACAAAGTAAGGTTTCATGCCGCCCAAGGTTTTGCTGCAAATGTGGCGGTTTTTCTTATTGCAGGATTGCTCAATGCCACTGACAGCATTATTCCGTTTGCTTCAGAAACGGCGAAGATTTTCGGCGCAGTTACGACCATAATTCTTTTTATAAGCGCTATCAGAGCCTGGCAGGGCAAGCCCGTCCATTTGGAATCAGTTGAGCAGCTCACTAACTACATCGAAGAAAAAATCGGCCCGGTAAAAATTTCCTGAAGTTTTCAATCCTGCAGTGGCTTATCTTTTGTTTCAATAACAACGCGTAAGAGCAGTATGCCGATTATCGGGACAGCCCCTACCCAAAAAAGCACTTCCATTGCCCTTTCGAGAGCATTAGCACCTGAAGCTGCAATGCTGCCAACGACAAACGGGCCAACTGCCGCAAAAATCCTGCCAACATTGTATGTAAAGCCGGCTCCGGTGCCTCTCAGCCTTGTCGGGAAAAGCTCCGGTAAATAATAGGTGAAGCTGCCGAATACGCCGAAAACTGCCAGCCCGATCGGAAAATAGAAATACAGCCGAACCTTTGGGTCAAGCGGCAGCCCGAAAGCAGCCATAATCGCTGCAGCAGAAACAAGGTAATAGATAAAAAACATTTTTTTTCTTCCCAGCAATTTTGCGGCAGGAATAGTCAGTAAAGTGCCAAGCAGCCCTCCGAGATTAAAACTGTTTGTTGCTGTCTTAATCCATTCCTGCCCCATCAATTCAGCGCTTGCTTTATCAAGGCCCATAATTCCGGCCTGAGTTGAGGCGAGCCCTTTTGCAACAACCGGAATAAAAGCATTGCAGCTCCACCAC
>DATLZX010000299.1:0-4954 GCA_035573795.1 Pyrinomonadaceae bacterium
GGTAACGGTTCATTTCATCAGGTGAAATTATGACTGCCGGCCTTGTGATTTTTGGGTCGGGTGTTGGTTCATCGTCGAGCGAAACCAGATAAAGGTCAAAACGGTTTACCATCGCCATTCTCCCCGATCAAATGTTGTAGGCTGCTGTGTCAGTGCGTGGTCGTCTTCGTTTTCTGTGAGGTTTTTAGCAAAGATGGCTTCCCAACCGGCTCTGGGCAGCTTCTTTTTCCTGATTAAGTAGCCATCTTCGGTTGGCTCGAGTTCGACTTCTGTAGCTGGCTGTAGCTCGTCATAAATCGCTTTGGGAAGTCTGATACCGTATGAATTACCGGTTCGAATTATCTTTGCGCGCATAGTTACATTGTAGTTACAAGAGAATTTTAAGTCAAAGCATTTCTTAGTTTCCAATGAGCCTGATAGATTTCTCTAAACACGCATTCTTTGATTCAGAGGTTACTCCGACAGTGGGAAAAATCGGCTGGGAGCTTGAAAAAACTGCGATAAGCCAAGGCTTTTCAATAATTGCGGGAATTGATGAGGTTGGAAGAGGCTGCCTCGCAGGGCCGGTAGTTGCCGCCGCCTGCATCTTGGATCCAGCAAAAAGAGTGCCTGACGGGCTCAATGACTCCAAAAAACTAACTCCAAACTCCCGCCGGCGAATTGCCGAAGAGCTGAAAGAGACGGCAAAAGCCTGGGCAATCGGCATTGCCGGCGCCGAAGAGATTGATAGGGTCAATATCCTCGAGGCAACCAAGCTGGCAATGCAGAGGGCAATCGAATCTTTAAGTATCAGAGCGGAATTTCTCTTGATTGATTCAGTCAAACTAAAGGGTATCGGCCGGCCATTCATTTCCGTCAATAAAGGCGACGAGCTGTCCTTTTCGATAGCTGCGGCCTCGGTAATAGCCAAAACCTTTCGTGATCAGTTGATGGTTGAAATGGATAAAAAATATCCCGGCTATGGATTTGCCAAGCATTTTGGCTATGGGACGAAAATGCATCTCGAGGCAATTAAGAAAAACGGCCCGACTGAAATACATCGGATGACTTTCAGGAGAGTAAAGCCAAGTACACAAAATGATTATTTGATAAAGTAATTACATTGTACTTATGATGGTCAAAACCTAAACCATTCCGTGGGTTCATTGTGAAGTGATAAAGTTATTTTAGTCAGTATCCTGGCGGAATCATGCCTAGAGTCAAGTGCAGTTTTTGCCGTAATGTGTGCCAAAGCGGGATCATTGGCTTTTTGTGAAAGGTGAGCCAGTACAATATGCGATGCCTTGCCATCAAAATCTTTATTTATCCACTCTGCAAGAGCCTCATTAGATAAATGGCCGTAATCGCCAATGATTCTTTGTTTCAATTCCCAAGAATAAACGGTGCAGGCCCTCAGCATGTCCACGCTGTGGTTTGATTCGATAACCAATAGGTCGCAAGCATTGAGGCTCGATTTGATCAGCGGCGTCATATGCCCGAAATCCATCAAAGTGGCAAATTTCAAGCCGTTGTTTCGGGCTAGAAAGCCAAAGTTGTCTGCAGCGTCATGCGGAACTGAGAATGGCTCGAAATCAACATCTCCGATACAAAAAGGCTGATTGGAGGAAATGCTTACCGTGCGGCCTGCCAGAGCTTTCAGCCGCTTTTCGGCCTCGTTGGAGTTTTGGCCGTTGCGGCGTGATGAAATGTAGGCTTCTTTTGTCTTATCAGAGATGAAAACGGGGCAGTTTACAGAGCCAAGCAAGACCCTAAGGCCGCCGGCATGGTCGCCGTGTTCATGTGTAACGATGATGCCGTCTAGCCGGTCGGGGCTGCACCCTACTGCCGAGATTCGTCTGAGAATCTCACGGGCGCTCATTCCGGCATCAATCAAAACAAGCGTTTTCTCAGTTTTTATCAGAAGAGAATTGCCCGTTGAGCCGCTGCCCAAAACTGTTAATTGCATTGACATAAATCAAAACGCTGCGTAAATAAAAAATAATTGCCAAGCTAAGCAATCGGATAAAAGAGAAATGCAAATAGCTGAAAATAATAGCTTTAACCTAAAGCGGCTTTTATATTCCTGAAAGAATTGTTTTTAGCTGCCGGGTAAATTGAATTTTTCAGTGTTAATTATCATATTTAGTCCCTTCAAGACGGCTTAATGTTGATAATCCCAAAGGGATTACTTAAGGCGCTTTCTGTAAATTTTTGCGACCACTTTTGTAACAAGCCTTGTTGGCAAGAACCTGACCGCAAAGGCAACAAGCCGATTACTCAATCCGCTGACAGCAAGATATTGTCGTTTATTGATGCATTTGAGTGCAAATTCTACTACCTGCTCTGCGGTTTGTTGGCCTTTATAGGTTACTGGCCTATTGATACCGGAATTTGAGAAGAAATTGGTTTTTGTAGAGCCAGGGCAGAGAGCAAAAATCCTGACGCCAGATTTGCGGTATTCTTCAGCGATTGCAGCGGTAAAGGAATTGACGAAAGCCTTTGTGGCAGCATAGGTTGCCATAAAAGGGACTGGCTGAAATCCTGCGGCTGATGAAACATTCAGGATAACGCCTTTTTTATTATCAAGCATCGAGGGCAGAAACAAATGCGTAAGGGCCAGCAAAGCCTCTATATTGAGTTTGATCATTTCTAGTTCGCGCTCCAGCTCAAGATTGTGGAAATAGCCAAGCGAGCCAAAGCCTGCATTGTTGATCAGCCAGGTGATTTGCAGTCTTTTGCTAGATGTGAAGTCCCTTATTTTTTCGATCGAGTCGCTTTTTGTCAGATCTATCGGCAAATAAAAGCATGAGATGCCGAATTTTTCTTCCAACAGGGCGGAGAGAGATTTAAGCAATTGCTCCGAGCGTGCAACAAGCAGGAGGTTGTGCCCCTCGGCAGCAAGGCGTCTTGCAAAGGCTTCACCGATTCCTGATGATGCACCGGTAATCAAAGTAACTTCAATACTCATAGGAGTCCGTATCGGGGCTTGCTGAAAACCAGGAAAAGTAAAGCGAACAAACTGCAGCCAAAATTATCAGTAAAGTTCCGCAAAGCCTGATTAGCGAGGCGATCAGATTTGTATATTCGATAAGACCGGTTTCGGTGAGCATAAAGTTCCAGTCATGAAAGGCGCCCTCGCTGCCGGTAAGGCCGCCTAGCAGGACAAGCTGCATTTTTACAGCATCAGCGGCGTAAACATAAACATTGAGGAAACTTTGCCCTAGCCAATGTGCGGTAACCGAAGCAGCATAATAATCCTCACGGTATAGAAACGATGCGATAAATGCCGTAGGGACAATTAGTTGGAGAAGTGTTCCGCCCGCGACAGTAAGAAATTGGCCAAACGGTGTGAAAAGTATATGGCCGGCTTCATGAATTGGCAGGTCAACCAGATCAAGAAAGCTTCCGTTCTGGGGGTAGAGTGCAACCCAGAAGAAATAGAGGGCAATTACTATCGCAAAGGCAAATTTTAATTTGCGAAAATTCATTGATTTTGCTTAAAAGCGGAAAAATAAAGACATGCCGGCATTTGAAATAAAATTAGTTTATGAAAAAACCTGTTTTATAATTTGACCTCTAAATACTGATCTCGAAAGACTTAAAACGAAAAACTGACCTCGAAAGAATGAAATAGTCCTGAGTTTTCGCAAATAGTGTTGGTAATTATTTTAGCCACTTTTTTGGAAATGTCCGGCAAACACCCTATTGCGATATCCGACCAAGAAGCGAGGTTTTCAAGGCGAGAGCCGCTTTTTCTGCCATTCGCCGTCTTTGAGATCATAGCAGATTCTGTCATGCAGCCGGCTTTTTCGCCCCTGCCAAAATTCGAAGAAATGCGGGCTAACGCGAAAGCCACCCCAAAAGGGAGGCCTCGGAACCGTCTTATCGGTAAATTCAGCCGCAAGGCGTTGAAACTCGTTTTCCAGAGCCTGTCTGGATTCCAGGGTACTGCTTTGATTCGAGGCCCAGGCAGATATCTGACTATCTTTGGGTCGCAGGGCGAAATATGCGTCCGATTCTTGATCGCTTACTTTTTCTGCAGTGCCGCAAATCAAAACCTGTCGCTCAAGCTCTTTCCAAAAAAAATGGAGGAAGCATCTGGGGTCGGCTGTTAGCTGCCTTGCTTTTTTGCTTTGGTAGTTTGTGTAGAAAACAAACCCGCGGTAATCAAAGCCCTTAAGTAAGACCATCCGGCCAGTCGGGCCATCGCTGTCACTCTGAGTGCCCAGAAGCATGGAATTTGGTTCGATAATCTGGGACTCGACAGCCTCATTGAACCATTTACCGAACTGGTCGAACGGGTTAGCAGAAGCATCGCTGATATCGAAAGATGCCATTGTGTATTCGCGGCGCATCTTCTCGATTTCGAGTTTTGTAAGATTTTGGTCAGACATTACAGAAACGGTTGCAGCAGAGCCGGCTAAAAGCTATAGCCGATAAAACGGATTTTTTAGTGTAAAAATAATTTTTATGCAAATAAGCTGAGAAACGGTTTCATAAAGCGCTGAATTCAGAAGCTCAAAAAAAGCTAACTTCCTGCTGAAAGATTTAAATCAGCCTGGTTTTCTCTAGCGGTTGATCCTGTTTCATGAGTGATTTCATGTATAAAAAGGCCATCTTTCAATTTCGGCTCGAACCAGGTAGATTTAGGCGGCATAACTTCGCCAGAGTCAGCAACATTTATCAGGTCGTCTATCGCTGTCGGGTACATAGAGAAAGCAAGACGAAATTCTCCTGAATCTACTAGCCTTTCCAGCTCGTCAGTCCCTCTGCGGCCCCCGATAAAAGCAATCCGAGAGTCGGTTCTGGGATCCGAAATGCCCAAAATCGGTGAAAGCAGGTAATCCTGCAGGATGCTTACATCAAGCTTTTCAATCGGGCCGGCATCTTTTCGTAAGTCCTTATTGAACCGCAGCATATGCCATTTTCCGTCCAGATACATTGCGAATTGGCCCGGAGAATCGGGCGATTTTTT
>DATLZX010000300.1:0-4109 GCA_035573795.1 Pyrinomonadaceae bacterium
AATCTCGATTTTGAAGAAAAAGCGGCAGGCAGTCTCGGATTACCGTGTCGAAGTTTTCGGTGAGCGGGCAGAGGACCATCCGCGAAGATTTCTGAAATTTTTTGTAAGGCACATCGTCAGCGGGAACAATATACAGGAAAACGCAGTAATTGATGCAATAAAACTCTCTGAAGAGAAATACTGCTCGGTTGCCGCAACGCTGCGCCCGTCGGCCCCGATTGAAACCAGCTATTCGATTTTAGATGAAGAAGGAAACATTACCGAGGGCAAAATCCACTGAGGTAAATTCATTGACAAATCATTGCTGCCGCATCCAGAATGACGTAAGTCAAAAGCATTTCTGAAAAATTGCTGTGCAAAGCAATTTTTTATAAATGCCGTGTTTTGCTTTTTCGAACGCAAACATTCAAAAATTACTCAATTGACTAAAAAAGAAGCTACGCCCCGGAGAGCAAATGCAAAGTGAATGATTTGATCAAAAATAAAAAGGCCATAGAGATCGAGAAAGGGCTTGATGACCTTTCGAGATATCTGGATGGATTATTTCGAATTCCGGGAACTGATTGGCGCTTTGGGCTGGATGCACTGATCGGGCTTGTGCCAAATTTTGGTGATACGCTTACCTCTCTTGCATCGTTTTACATATTGATTGCGGGGGTCAGGTACGGAGTTCCCAAAATTACTTTACTGAGGATGGCTTTCAATATCGGAATTGATTACCTGATCGGCTCGATTCCCTTCATTGGCGATGCATTTGATTTTTTCTGGAAGGCAAATTCAAAAAATATAGAGCTTATCAGGCAAAGAGCCACCGGAAAAACAGGGACCAAGAGCGACTATCTTTTTATTTTGCTGATAATTTGCGTGCTTATTCTGATCCTGATTGCTTCTGTGATTGCCAGCGGATATGTGATCTGGTCAATAATCAATGAAGTGGCCACAGGAAATATCTAGTGAAAATTCTCTCTTTTGCAGAAATTCAGATGCGATAACTTTAATTCTGCTGAAAGGTCGTTTACCGATAATTCTTTGATCAGGTTTGATAAAAAGGAAGCCGGCAGGCGGCTTCAGCTTGCGGCCGCCTGCGCCGGAAACATTTTCTCAAGGGCAGTCTGCAATACTCCTACTCCGAATTCTCCTGCTGCCCTGGTTTTCAATTTTTTCTCAGCGTCAAAAAGGTAATATACGGGAACCCAACCCTGTTCATTCAAGAAAGCATCCCGCAATTTATGCAGCCCGTCAATGGCGACCGGTTCTTTGATTTCATATTTGGTTATCGCCTGATTGACTGTGTCCAGATCGGTGTCGGCTTCATAACGTGGCATATGGACTGCGATTACGCTCAGTCCTTGAGCGGAGTATTTCGCAATCAGCTCGCGCAGTTGCGGCATCTTGTCTTTGCAAATTCCGCAGGAAACTGCCCAGAAGTAAACCAGAACTGGTTTGCCCTCCGAATGCAGGGCAAAGTCTTCAATAGAGCCGTTGAACCATGCTGTAGCTCCATCAAGAGCTGGCATTGAATCTCCGATTCTCATTGGCATAAAGTAAAATTCTCCAAATTAAATAAAATTACAGTAACGATTTAATCAACGGTAAAAATCGGCTAGTAAAACTAAAACTTCTTTAAATTAAAATAGCCTGGTAGCTTCAAAATAGCCGGCCTGACCTTTTTCGGTTTCGGTTTGTGAAAATAAAAGAGGTCATCGGCCGGCCATTGATAACAGGTTGCGGATTCGAATCTTAGACCTTCAGATTCTCCTGGCCCGGTTTCCAGTCAGCTGCGCACAGCCCGCCGGTCTGCAGTCCCTGAAGTACGCGCAGTGTTTCATCAACCGAACGTCCGATGTTCAGATCATGGACGACTGCATATTGCAGGATGCCTTCAGGATTGATGATAAACAGGCCGCGAAGTGCGACGTTCGACTCTTCAACCAAAATATTGTATTTTGCTGCGAGCCTTCCGCCTACGTCAGAAGCCAGAGGATACTTCAAGCCCTCGATGCCGTTTTTGTCACGAGGTGTGCGAAGCCATGCTCTGTGTGAATGTACCGAATCGGTAGAAATACCGATGATTTCGGCTCCTACTCCCTGCAGCTCATCAATACGGTCAGAAAATGCAGTCAACTCTGTTGGGCAGACAAAGGTGAAATCAAGAGGATAAAACAAAAGTATCAGCCACTTGCCCTTGTAGTCAGAAAGACGAACATTTTCTGCAAGAGTATCAATGTTCTTGGTTGAAGGAAGGTCGAAATCCGGTGCAGGTTTTCCAACCTTCGCAAATTCGACTGTAGGTTGCGGTTGAATTGCAGTTGCAGTTGTTGCCATTGTTTTTGAATTCTCCTTGGTTTTTTATGAATTTGTTCGCAAAAAAGCGAATAATAGCTAAGTTTAATTGTCCGAAAATCGCATAAAAGCGAAAGTTAAAAAAATATCTCAAGCCAGCATGATTTAAAATTAAATCCGTATTCTAGGCCTGAAAAGACATATCAGAAGGCCTGGTTAAAATAAATCAGAAAACGCTTTTGACTGAAAGTAATTTTACTGCCATTTCCTGATTATTCGGCCGCCAAGCATTCCGGGCAGATGCCCCGCAGTGTAAATTCAAGCGATTGCGGCTTGAAGCGCGAGCGCCTTGCCGCTGACTTTATCAAGGTTTCGGGGACTTCCATTTCTATGTCCACAAGCCGGCCGCAATTCAGGCAAAGAGCGTGGTCATGCCTATGCGTCATCTTGTCAAAGCGGCTTGCTCCATTGCCGAATTGTATTTCGGCAATGAGTCCGGCATCTTTCAAATACCTCAAAGAGTTGTAAACTGTTGCAAAACTTATACTGGGCAGAAGATTCTTTGCCTGGGCAAAAACCTCATTTGCCGTCAAATGTTCCTTGGATTCCCTGATGACTTCAAGCACCACACGCCGCTGACGCGTCAGTACGGGGTCCGGTTCATTTATTCTTTTGATCCTGGGCATCAATACCTCTCTTGAATGTTAAATTTAGAATAATTCTAAAATATCGTTTTGTCAAGCACCAAAGGTTTTGTTGATTCATTAAGAATAAAAGAAATTGAATGAAATTAAAAAGCCTGCTAAGTGTTTGGTTCGAGCTAGAAAGCGAAAGCCCACATATTTTTAAGAAAAAAGCGTTTTTTCTTTTATTTCGTAATATTGAGGCTTTGCAGTTTCACAAAAAATTTAACCGCCTGCAGGGTCGGGCTGCATGCGGTTGCTCTTGTTCAATCAAGGCTAGGTGAGCCGATGTTTTTCTTTTGAAATAATCTGAATTAACTAAGGTTTTTTAACCATTCTTCGGTATTCGACCGTGCCGCCGTCATTACCGGATTTTGGTTGCGGGTTAAGCAGTTTGTAGTCAGCAGGGATTTCAAACAACGATGGGTCAGGCTCTGAAAGGACAATGCCTGTCAGCCTGTAAATATTCTCACCAAATCTTGGATCGAACTGCCTTGAGTAAACTACCATTCCAAGCTGAGGCGAAAACCACCTTTCATAAGTAATCTCTATCGGCCTTTCGTTACCGATGGCACCTGCCGGAATAATTGTGGTAACCAAAGTTCCTGTAGCTTCAACACCGTCGAACTGACGTTTCCCGAGATCGGTTTTTTGACCTTCGAAAGCTGAGATCGTGTAAGCGTTTGTGACGGTCATCACATTGTTATCGGGTAGCATCGGGGCTTTGTCGCCCGGTGGAAAAGGCGGTGGCGGAGGAGGCTGTTGTTTATCAGAAGTGGTCACTGACAGGGTAACCGAAGTGGTTGCAGAGGAAATAGTCTGAGGTGGCTGTACATCTCGAGGCTTTCCCGCAGTTAGGTCGGCTTTTCCTGCAATTATTGCCTTTGATGAGGTTTCATCACCATTGGCCTTGCCCCTATATTTCGGAAGGAGCAGAGTCGGCAGGTTGGTGCTAAGCATCATTACACGATAGGTACGATCTTTTGAATTTATGAAAAAACCCTCTCCGAGATCGGGTTTAAGTATGGTTATGTCGCTGCCATATCCAAACCAGAATCCGGCAATGCCCGGCACCATACCATTCGACTCTCGGCGGAATTTACCATCCGAACTGCGGTAAAGTTTCTCTGTAATCCTTCGTGT
>DATLZX010000301.1:0-6167 GCA_035573795.1 Pyrinomonadaceae bacterium
GGCAAAATGGAGTCTGAAAGCTCCGTTTCTGAACAGCTTTTCGAAAAGGGGCGGGATGCCGGGCAGATAGCCTTGAGGCTTTTTCCCGATAAACCTCATGGACATTTTTGGTATGCTGCAAACTTAGGCGAGCTCGCCCAATTAAGCCCGATTACCGTCGGCATTAAGGCCGCAGACGATATTAGATCGGAAATGCTCAAAGTTATAGAGATTGACCCTTCCTTTCAGGGAGCCAGCGCCTTTGACGCCCTTGGCGAATTGGAGCTTAAAACAAGGCTATTTGGTGGCTCGGTTGAAAAAGCCATCGAATACCTTGAAAAAGGAGTTGAGGTCGAGCCTACGAACTCAAATATACGCCTGCATTTGGCCCAAGCCTACCTCGCTGCAAAACGAAAGGACGATGCCAAAAAACAGCTAGAGACTATAATTAAAATGCCTCCTCCGGCTGATTATCGGGTCGAGCATTCTAAAGCCGTCGAGGAAGCAAAAAAAATCATTGAGAAAAAATTCTAAAGCCCTGAATTCTATTTATGAAACGTGCCATATTCCCGGGCTCATTCGATCCCATCACGAACGGACACCTTGACGTAATCAGGCGCAGCCTTTCCCTTTTTGACGAAATTATCATCGCAGTACTGAATAATCCTGAGAAAAATCCTTTGTTCGATGCCTCCGAACGTGTCGAAATGATCAGAGAGCTTCTGCCCGTATTCACAGGCCTGGGCTGCGATCTTTCAGTTGAAAGCTTTGAGGGGCTGACAGCTGATTTCGCAAGGCGTTGCGGCGCCCAGGCCATAATTCGCGGCATTCGCGCCGTGGCAGATTATGAGTATGAGCTTAGGATGGCTCTGATGAATCGCCGGCTCGAACCCGGCATCGAAACCGTCTTTTTAATGGCAGGTGAAGAATATAGCTATGTTTCCTCGACACTCATGAAGGAAGTCTTCAGGCTTGGAGGCCGGGTCGAGGGACTTGTCCCGCCAAGCATTGAACAAAGAATGCGGGTAAAACTCGGCTTGTCCTCAAACGATATTTGATCTTTCAACTATTAGTTTTAAAAATTCCCTCAGTTTCATGAAAACTTCGGGAATGCTCTGTATCAAATTTATTGCCTTAAAAAAAGGATTGGCTGCCTTCGGGCTGTTTCTTGGATTTCATGTAAATTGATTGTTGCCTTTACCCCGAAAAAATTTATTTAATTAAGCAATGGTAACTTCAAATAAAATCAAGGCCGCGCAGTTTGTCCCATGCCGCAACAGTGCGGCGATGGTTTCTTCGTCAACGCTAGCTGCTGCAAAAAAAGCCGCTGAATTGAGATCATCCGGTATTCAGGTAATAGATCTCTCCGTTGGTGAGCCTGATTTTGATACTCCGGAATTCATTAAAGATCTGGCCATCAAAGCGTTAAAGCAAGGCTACACCAAATACACCCCTTCGGCCGGCGCCGAAACTTTCAGGTCCAACATCGCGAGGTATTTCTCTGAAAATTTTGACTCCGATATCAGGCCGACAGAAGTCGTAGCTGCCTGCGGCGGAAAACAGGCCCTTTTCAATGCAATCTGTACATTGCTTGATTCCGGCGACGAATGCCTCATACCTTCACCCTATTGGGTTACTTTTCCTGAAATAGTTAAATTCATTGGTGCAAAACCCATTTTTATCAATACTGCACAAAATGATTTTCTGCTAACCGCAGAAATGGTTGCTGCCGCAGCCACCGATAAAACGCGGGCTCTGATTGTCAATTCGCCAAACAATCCTTCCGGGCGTGTGATTTCGCCCGAAGAATTTCGCCGTATTGTTGAGGTATGCGCTGAAAGAGAGATTTTTGTCATAGCTGATGAATGCTATCTTTATTTCGTTTATCCCCCTGCCAGAGTTTTCTCGGCTGCCTCACTTGAGCCTGAGCTTCGCCAATGGGTTGCGATTGCCGGCAGTTTTTCCAAGACTTTCTCGATGACCGGATGGCGTATTGGCTTTACAATCGCTTGCGAAGCCTGGTCAAAGGAAATTGCCAAACTGCAGAGCCATTCTGCTACGCATCCTACCTCATTTGTTCAGATAGCCTGCGCCGAAGCGCTTTGCCATACTGACGAAATGCGCGCCGCGCTTGATTCTATGCTGCAGGAATACTTAAGACGAAGAGATTACTTCGTCCCCGCTCTTAAGCGGATAAATGGCTTTGAACTTATTATGCCGGAAGGAGCTTTTTATGCTTTTGTTGATGTCCGCCAGCTGCTGCAGGGCGGATTTGCAAATTCGGCTGCCGTGGCCGACGCATTGCTCGCAGAGGCCCACATAGTAGTAACAGACGGAGCTGGTTTTGGGTCTGACGGGTTTCTTAGATTTTCCTATGCAGCCTCGATGGAAAAGCTGGAAAAAGCCGTCAGCGAGATGAAGCGAATCTTCGGCGTAAAATAATTCCCTGCAGTTTCAGCTTTTTGTCATCAAAAGCCCGATTTCTTCGGCCGTAGCCTCTGCAGGATCAAGCTCGGCAATCAGCCTTCCTGAATTAATTACGAACAATCTATCGGATAGAGCCAATACTTCCTCGAGTTCGGCAGAAATCAATAAAATAGCCGCTCCTTTGTCCCTCATTTCAATCAACTTTCGGTGTATAAACTCTATCGCTCCGATATCTACTCCCCTTGTTGGCTGTGAGACAAGCAGCAGTTTAGGCCCGGTTTCGAATTCTCGGCCGATTATCAGCTTTTGCTGATTTCCTCCGGACAGTGATTTTGCAGTATAGAAGACGTCTGCTGGTCTGACGTCGTATTTTTCGATAATTTTCCTTGAATGCTTGTTTATTGCCTCATCGCTCATCAGCCCTACTGCTTTTGCAAATTGCCGATCTTGCTGTTGTCCCAAAATTGAATTTTCTGCAAGGCTCCAGCCAAGCAACAATCCACGTTTATGCCGGTCTTCGGGTATATGGGCAACACCCAGCTGCCGTATTTCTTTGGCATTCAGCCCTGCTGCGCTCTTTCCATTGATCTTTATCGAGCCGCTCTTTATTGGCAACAGGCCGGCCAAAGCTTCTATCAACTCTGTCTGGCCATTTCCGTCAATCCCCGCAATGCCTACAATCTCGCCTTCTCTTATATTGAAAGTGATATTTCTGAGTCCCGAACTATGCTCTGAATCCACTACCAGGTCATTTACCTCCAGGACGGTTTTGCCTGGATTAGACTTTGCTTTTTCCACTCTTAATAAAACGTCTCTGCCAACTATCAATCTGGCAAGCTCTTTTGAATCAGTTTTGGCCGTTTCCAACGTCTCAACTGTCCGCCCGTCCCTCATGACTGTAACTGTATCCGAAATTGCCAAAACTTCTTCTAGTTTATGCGTAATCAAAACTATGGTTTTCCCCTGATTTTTGATCAATCTCAGCACGGCAAAAAAATCTACAACCTCTTGCGGGCTCAAAACGGCTGTCGGTTCATCCAGTATCAGGATATCAACGTCTCTATACAAAGCCTTCAATACTTCCACTCTCTGCCTTTGCCCGACCGACAGATTCTCGACCAAAGCATCAGGATTGACTTCTAGTTTGAGTTCTGCAGAGAGTCTGAGGATTTTATCCCTTGCCCTTGCATAATCCAATTTTATGCCGGTTGTGGATTCCGCGCCCAAAACGATGTTTTCCAGAACGGTCATATTCTCAACCAGCATAAAATGCTGATGAACCATTCCAATCCCAAGCGCGATTGCATCATGCGGATTCTTTATTTCCACCCGGCGCCCATCCAACAATATTTCGCCGCTGTCTGCAGTATAGAATCCGTAGGCGATGCGCATCGCCGTCGTCTTGCCGGCTCCGTTTTCTCCGACGATTGCATGTATGGTTCCACGTTTGATCGAGATGCTAACGGAGTCATTCGCCAGCGTTCGGCCGCCAAAACTTTTCGTGATATTTTTCAGTTCGAACATTTATCCTCGCAGAGATGAAAAACGGTTATTTTGCCATGGCATCAGTAACGGTGATTTCGCCTGAGATAATCTTCCCCTTTGCTTCTTCTACCTTTTCCTTTAGCTCCTTTGGAATTAGTGCTCTATTATTGTCATCAATCGAATAGGCTACTCCGTCCTTATCAAGCCCGAATACATGCAGCCCGCCCGTAAACCGGTTTTCCAAGACTTCCCTTACGACATCGAAAACTGCGTTATCAACCCTTTTTACCATTGAAGTAAGCACGTATCCTGGCTTTACGCCGTTTTGATTGGAATCTACGCCAATAACGAACTTATTCGCCTCGCCATTTGCACCCTTTCCGTATTGTTCGACTGCATCAAAAGCGCCGAGGCCGGAATTTCCGGCAGCCGTAAATATCACATCAGCACCTTTTTCTATTTGTGCAAGAGCGATTTCTTTTCCCTTTGCCGGATTGTTCCATGCGGCATCGCTGCTGCCGACATAATTTGTAATTACCACAATTTTAGGATTTACGCTTTGTGCACCTTCCAAATACCCTCTCTGAAAGCGGTGTATCAGCGGTATATCCATTCCGCCCAGAAATCCGATAATCCCTGTTCTGGATTTAGCTGCGGCAATCATTCCTACAAGATAGGAGCCCTCGTGTTCACGAAAAACCAGCGATGCAACATTAGACATCGGAGTTTTTCCGTCGGGCCCGAATATCACACCATCTATGATTGCAAACTTGTTGTTTGGATAATCTGCGGCTACCTTTTGCATTATCGGTCCTTGAGCAAACCCTACTCCAACAATCAGATCAAAATTTTTCTCGGCAAAAGCACGCATTGCCGGCTCTATCGAAGTCGGGTTGCCTGGCTCGACATCCGAAACGCACACGGGTAGTTCTTTTTCCGCGCGTTTTACTCCCTCCCATGCTGCGGCATTGAACGAACGGTCATTTTTACCTCCGATATCGAAGACTATCCCAACCCGTATCTTGCAATCCGTGCGCCTTGCCTCGCTCGTTCTCGTGCAATTAACAGAAAACAAAGCCGCAGAAGCCAAAATTGCCGCTAAAATTATTCGTCTCATATCTGCTCAAAGTTTTTATTGATTTTTTTGCTGGATACTAAAAATCGCCCTGAATCTGCTCTTGCAAAATAATTGCCCGCCCCGGCGTAATTCTGGTCTTTTGTATTGATTGAATTAGAAACAGCTTTTCAATTACAACTTGAAAACCGATTTATACCCGTAAGAATTTATGCCTTGAGCAGTCAGATATCAAAAAAAACACTCCGATATCAAAATACGATCAATCCGATATCAGATCTTGGGCAATTCTTTATCAAGCCTAATGTACCTGCTTTCATGATATTACTTTCATAATCAGGCTGTCCGTTGATTCTGCCGCTTTTTCTTCGATTATAAAAGCATTTCTGATATCTTCAGTATCTTTTTCATTGGGCCGCCTATTGGAGTAAAAAATACGACAAAGCGGGTCGCCTTTTTCAACCCTATCGTTTATATCCGCGATCAATTCGATTCCGATCGAATGATCTATCCTGTCTTCAGCTTTTACACGTCCGCCGCCCATCCTGCAAACGGCCTCGCCGATCTTCCTGGCATTAATTTCAGTTACAAATCCAGGCGCCTCATTTTCGATGACTAGGCTGTTTTCCGGCAAGAGTGTTTCCGGCTTTTCCACACATTGCGGCTCTCCGCCCTGCAGTTTTACGTTCTCTAAAAAAAGCTCAAATGCTTTTCCAGAATCCAGTGCATTTACGCATATCTCCATTGCGGCATGGTAATTTTCCGCGAGGCCTGCAATTTCAATTAAATGCGCTGTCAAAGCCAACGAGAGCTCTCGTGTGCGTTCAGTTAGCCTGTCTTTTTCTCCCTTCAGAATTTTGACCGCTTCATAAACCTCAACCGAATTTCCGATAAATTTGCCAAGCGGCCTGTTCATATCTGAGATTAATGCACGTGATTTTATTTTGAATTTTTCTCCGGTCTTGACAAGCTCTGCGGCCAGATTTTCTGCATCGCAAAGTTGCTGCATGAATGCACCGCTGCCTGCCTTTACATCAATTATTAAAGCATTTAACCCCTCGGCGATTTTTTTGGACATTATCGAGGCGACTATCAACGGAATATACTCTATAGTTGCGGTTGCATCGCGGATCGCGTACATTTTGCGGTCGGCTGGAACGAGTCGGTCGGTCTGCCCTGCCAGGGCAAAGCCGCATTTTTC
>DATLZX010000302.1:0-3367 GCA_035573795.1 Pyrinomonadaceae bacterium
AAATTGAGCCATAAAACTATCTGCCGTCTTGATATCGAAATCGTTTGGCGAGCCGAACTTTACGCCGCGGCGAACACGCAGGATGCTTTCTATCTCCATCATTGCATCGCTGAGCTGCCCTTTTTTGGCCTGGGCGACGAGTAAAAGGGCATCGCGGGTTGGGGCCTCTTTACGCGCGGTGCTGAAAGGCATGAAAATTTTTCTGTCCTCTTCATTTTCGCCGAAGAAACCATTTTCTCTTTTTTCCAAAACGCCGATTATTTGCCAGGTAGTGCCGTTCATTCTAATTTCAGCGCCAAGAGCTTCATCCACATTTCCATTGAAAAGTGCCTGCAGCGGATCTACACCTATTACCAAGACTTTCTTTCGCTCCCTATTGTCCATTTCGGTAATCCAGCGGCCGGCCTTGAGCCTGAGATTCATCATCTCGAGATAATTCGGCTCGACACCATCTGTCAGTGCCCAGCGATAATTCCGGTCTTTGTAGATCATGTTATCGTCAAAGCCTGTTCCCCAGGAGCCGATATTGATAGCAACCGATGTAATGTCATTCACGGCGGAAGACTGGGTCAGGATAGCTTTGGCATCTTCTACGGTCAGTGGCCGTCGGTTTCGTTCATCACGGTTAGAAGGGCCAAAGCCAGTAGAGAGGTGGAAAAGATAAATATTGTCCGAGCCGTATTCCTCGAACATTTTCGCTATATTCTGCCGCATTCCGGTAAGGATCGAAGCGACTACAATCGCAGTAAGAATGCCGACGACGATACCGAGCACCGTCAATGTAGAGCGGAATTTGTGCGAAAAAATACTACTGAAAGCCATTCGGAGGACTTCAAATGGCACGCTGCCGGCAAAGGAAATATTTGCTTTGTTCAAGAGTGATTTCATAAAAACCTTGATTTCATAAAGATTTTTAATGGGTCATCTGCCGTAATTACTTTCCACTTTTTAGAGCGAAAAACCTGAATTATGGAAAAACTAACTGTATCTGTCTCCCTCCGTCACCAGGAGGTCATCAAACCTGCTGAAGTGCGGCAATCGGGTCAAGTCGAGCAGCCTTCCAGGCAGGATAGATACCGGCAATAATGCCTATAACGCTTGATACGACCAATGCAAGAAGGACATAGAAAATGGTTATAGTCATCGTAATACCGAGCAGCGAGCCGACAATCTGGGTTGCCACTAATGCAACCAGCAGTCCGAAAATACCACCGATAACACAAAGCAGGGCGGATTCAATCAGGAACTGAATCAGGATCTGGCTGCGAGTTGCTCCGATAGACTTCCTGAGGCCGACTTCAAAAGTCCTTTCAGTAACCGAGACAAGCATAATATTCATAACCACAATCCCGCCCACGACGAGAATAATAAGGGTGATTGGCACAACAACCCCGGCAATTGCACCGGTTACGCTGTCCATAGTGCTGTTGAATTCATCCACATTTACAACGGAAAAGGTGTTTTCATCGCTGCCGATCAATTTCCTTTTATTCCGCATAAGCAGCTCGGCTTCATTGATTGACGGATGAAAGTCTTTGCTATCAACAGTTTTACCGTGAATCTGTATCCCGCCGCTGCGGTTGAAAATCTGGTTGAAAAGGCTTATTGGAATGTAAACGTGGCGGTCCTGGGATTGGCCAAAGAATGAACCGCGTTTCTGCTCAACGCCGATAATCCTGCAGGGGACGCCGCGAATGCGTATTGTTTTACCAATGGGAGAGCCGGACTGAAAAAATCTTTCTTTAACGTCTGCTCCGATTACCGTTACGGCTACGGCCTGTTCGACTTCTTCGTTTGAGATAAACCTACCTTCAGAGATCGTTTTGTCCTCGATCTCGCTCATATTAGCCGTAACGCCAAATATCCTGACGGCCGGCATTTCGATACCGTTTTCGGAAAAATCTGCGTTGCCGTTGTTTTGGGCTCCGACGTAGCTGCAGAGCTTGCAATTGTCTCTGACAAAAAGATACTCTTCCCAGGTAACGTCTTTGTTCAAACGGTTTTTCCTTTCGAATTCCTCGTCAGACATTCCGCCGACAGATGCCATCCGGGTAATCATGAAGTGGTTCGAGCCAAGTACTTTCGATACAGAATCAATTACATAGGTTTTTAAACCCGAGATGGCCGCTCCGACTACAACCACGGCGGCAACTCCGATAATTATGCCAATCAGGGTAAGAAAGGCCCTTAACTTATGCTCCAGGATAGATTTAACCGCTATATAGAAAAGGTCTTGATAAAGGGATATAAAAATTCGCATCGTAATTAAAAAAGCGAAGTAAAGAGCTCAGTTTTTTCAAGGAAAACAAAAGACAATCCTTAGGCAATGGCTAGAACGAAATATCCGGGACAATAGTTCGGACTAAATGGACATCTCGTGCTTTTTTACGGAGTTTATGGTTTTGTTGTGATCTGTTGAAATAAAGCAGATATGCCAAAAGCTACACGCTATAAATAAAATTCTATGAGATTCTTATACCCTATGCCTTTTGACAAAAACCAGGCTGTGACCAACAAAAGGCTGATTTTTGAATGAGTTAAATTTACTTAATGCGTGCCTTTGACCGGCGATTTCTTGTTTGGGGCAGTTAGCAAATTTGACTGCTTGCCGTGCCCGGCCCGGATTGCGAACTAAGCCCTGTTACGTGTTATACTTACTGTTTATTTTCAATAGGTTGTAGAAAATTCTTTATTCTGGGAAGGAAACCTGTGGCTGTTCTGATAGATAAAAACACAAGATTGATCGTACAGGGCATTACCGGCAAAGAGGGAACATTTCATACCCTACAAATGGTCGAATATGGTACGAACGTTGTTGGCGGGGTAACACCGGGCAAGGGCGGCACCACCCATGAAAATATCCCTGTTTTCAATACAGTAGCGGAGGCTGTCAAGCAGACGGGAGCCAATGCCACTGTAATTTACGTACCGCCGGCTTTTGCAGCCGATGCCATAATGGAGGCCGCCGATGCCGGATTGCCGTTGATAGTATGTATAACTGAGGGGATTCCTGTTGCCGATATGGTAAAGGCAAAGGAATTTCTCAAGAATAGAAACAGCCGGCTGATAGGGCCGAATTGCCCCGGCATAATTTCTCCCGGTAAATGCAAGATAGGGATCATGCCCGGCCACATACATAAAGAAGGGCGGGTCGGAGTCGTTTCGCGGTCCGGGACGTTGACATATGAAGCTGTCGGCCAATTGACCGCACTTGGCCTCGGCCAATCAACAGCTATCGGAATCGGCGGCGACCCGATTGTCGGAACGACGCACCGAGATGCGCTCGAACTTTTCCAGGCGGATGATGAGACAGATGCGATCGTTATGATTGGCGAAATCGGCGGATCGGCTGAAGAAGATGCAGCCG
>DATLZX010000303.1:0-3383 GCA_035573795.1 Pyrinomonadaceae bacterium
ATTCCCGGCCGTTTACGTTGACCGTAAATTCATTTTTGCTTTTTTTGGTAACCAGCGCTTCATAGATTTTGTTATTGTGATTTACGAGGTATGCTTGCGGCTCCAGTTGTTGAATTTCGGCATCTAAAATGAAATCATCAAGTTTCAGGGTAACTTTTTCACCATTTATATTTACATCGCAAACAAGTTTTTTCTCATTCACTTCAGCAGTTATTTTCATCTTATCTGTAATCTATAAATTATCTGCAATCTATAAAGTTACTAACAATAAACACCTGAAAATATAAAATAAGTGCCCGAGCCGGTTAAGGCAAGGGCACTTTTAGCTTTTGAAAAATACTTAAGCTGTTTGGGATTCCTGTTTTTGTTTATTTGGCTGTGGTGTAAGCCTAAGATAGGGTTTGAGTTCTTTCCATCCGGCAGGGAATTTTTCCTTTGCCTCTTCGTTTGTGATAGAGGGAAGTATTACTACATCTTCTCCATCTTTCCAATTTACAGGAGTGGCCACGCTGTATTGATCAGTGAGCTGCAGAGCGTCAATGACCCTCAGAATTTCAGCAAAATTCCTACCCGTACTTGCCGGATAGGTGATAATGAGTTTGATTTTTTTGTCCGGCCCGATTATGTAAACGCTGCGTACTGTAAATGAATCGCTTGCGTTCGGATGAATCATGTCATAGAGAGTCGAGACTTTTCTGTCAGCATCGGCAATCATTGGAAAGTTGACTGCCGAACCTTGAGTTTCCTCAATGTCTTTCAGCCAGCCTTGATGCGATTCGATCGGATCTACACTTAATCCAATTACCTTCACATTGCGTTTATCGAATTCAGGCTTGAGTTTAGCAGCACAGCCAAGCTCCGTTGTGCATACCGGAGTAAAGTCTTTTGGGTGAGAAAAGAGGACGCCCCAACTGTTCCCCAACCACTCGTGGAAGTTAATTGTTCCAAACGTTGTTTCAGCAGTAAAATTTGGCGCTTCATCGCCTAGCCTTAATGTCATATTGAGTACCTCCAATTAGAGTGTAGGCCAATGATATCATATCTAAGCAATAAATAGGCAATTAATTTCTTTGGCGATTTTTGACGGATTTTGCGAAGAGGTGAATTGCAAATAGTAAAGGGAAAAGAGAATCTGTTTTTCAGTAAATGCTAACGGCCGGAAAATCCTTTTTGGAAAAGGGTTCAATCGCTTGAGTCGGGATTTTTCGTTTCGGCGGGCCTGATCCTCAGCAACTCGAGTTTTTTCTCATCGGCGCGAAGCACCTCGATCTCCAGTCCCTTGATTTCCAGTTTTTCGCCCTGTCTTGGGACTTGGCCAATCTCGGTTGTAATCATTCCGGCCAGAGTAGAATATTCTTCATCGGCTAGCTCGATGTCAAAAAGCCGTTCGATCTTATCAATTTCAGTGGAGCCCAAAACGTCGAAATAACCGCCCTCACCTTCGATTATTTCTATTATTTCCTCATTAGTGATGTCTTCGTCTTCGATTTCGCCAACAATTTCTTCAAGCAGGTCTTCAACCGAGACCAATCCGGCAACTCCGCCATACTCATCAATTACTATTGCCAGTTGAACATGGTTAGACTGCATCGTTTTTAGCAGCTCTGAAGCAGTTTTAGTTTCCGGCACGAAAAATGCATCACGCAAAAGAGGCTCTATAGGGTCATTTTCGCTACCGCCAGCTGCCCAAACCGATAAAAGATCTCTGACATAAACGATGCCCTCGATGTTATCTATACTTGATCGGTAAACCGGAAGCCGTGAATATTTCTCTTCGATTATTGTCTTCCTGGCATCGCCAATGGTTGCCTCTATCGGCAAAGCGCATATTTCAGTTCTGGGCGTCATTATCTCGGAAACTCTGGTTTCGGTAAATTCTACAAGTGATTCGATCAGTTCGCGCTCTTCTTCTTCAATGATGCCCTCAGCCTCGCCCACCTCGAGCAAAGCCTGGATTTGCTCTTCGGCCTGCTCTCTTTCTTCCTGACTATCGGGTGTTGCTGTAAGCTCGATTTTTGCTGCGGCTTTATTCGTAAAAAGGGAATTGAAAGGTGTTGTAAAAATAACGGCAATGTTGTACAACGGTCTGACAACCGGCAAAAATGTTATCAAAAGATTTTCTGCGCGTCCGGAAACAATTATTCTCGGTATCAGTTGCCTGAAAACAACCGTAAAAACTAGAGTTATGAAGACAGATCCCAGAATCAGCCAGATCAGGTCAAGATTCAGTGGCAGTAGCAATACCGTAACCAGTACCGCGAAGCTGACTAACAGGAATTGAATGGTTGCAGAGATTGAAAATCGAAATTTAGCCTTGTTGTCAAGAATTTCTCTTAGAAAATCAATTGCAGATGTTTTGCCGGCTTCTTCGCTTTCGCTGACCAGACGTCTCAGGCCCAAATCAGATAATTGAGAAAAAGCCTGATCTACTGTTGCAAGAAACAGCAATATTATCAGGATTATAATTACGATTGCGAGCTCGAGGCCCATAGCAGTATTTGCTGTTTAATCTTAGGATTTTATAAAAACTAAAATCAACTGTCTTATAATTTCAAGTATTACTGCTTTGTAAGTCTATCAAATTTTAGATTTTAGCAGCGGCTTGCTCATCAATCAGCCAGATAAGCCTGCAGCCCTCGTTCGGATTCAAATTTGCAGCTGGTAATGATTTATCTTCCTTTACCAAAATTCTTTCCAAAATGTCCGCTTTGGTTCTGCCGTGGGCTAATACCATTATCACCGCAGAATTATTGATGACAGGGAATGTCATCGTATAGCGAAAGCTATCTAATTGTGGGACCCAATTGGCTATTGCAAAGCGGTTGTTTTCCTTCAGTCCTTGAGTCGAGGGAAAAAGCGAGGCAATATGTCCATCGGTTCCTACACCCAGAAACAGGCAGTCGAATCTGGGCACAGCCCGCAACTGGGATTCCGTTTCAGTTTGTGATAAAAAAAGTTTGCGAGTCAAAACTTCTTCGTAATCATCGGCTACTTCCTCAGGGGCGCCTTTTTCTACTGCCCAGCGGAAAACATTTTCTGTATTGATTGAATGCGGGATAAAAAGTTCATTCAATGCCAGGCGATAATTGCTTTGTTCATCATCAGGCGGCACGTTTCGTTCATCCGAAAAGAAAAAATTTATTTTACTGAAATCAAATTCATCTTTTCTGAATGATCGGTAGAAAACTTTTGGCGAGCTGCCGCCAGATAATGCCACGCATGCGGTGGAATTTCTCTTTCTGGCTTTTTCTACAGCTTCGCAAAAAATTTCTACCGCAGCTCTGCCTAGCTCTTCAGTAGTCGGGAAAACCTTGATTTCTTTCAAACCGGAAGCCATATTTTATGCCGCAATTAGGATTGCTACTTCTTATCATTTTTCTCTG
>DATLZX010000304.1:0-10885 GCA_035573795.1 Pyrinomonadaceae bacterium
GCCTCCTCTGAAGATGTCATTGCCGTAGGTGAGCAGGGTACTGTAATAGTATCCTCAGATGGTGGAGATACCTGGCTTAAGCAGCCAAATGATACCCAAAGACTTTTGACCGCAATCTCATTCCGCGGCGGAAGCAATTTATGGATTGCCGGGCGGGGCGGAGCGATTCTTAAAAGAACCAGACCGCTCTCGCCGATACGGATTTCTTCACCAAGCCTGCCGCCGGTGCTGCGTGATGCCACACCACGTAAAAAGCTAGCTCCGCGCTTGCCCAAAAATACTCAAAACGAAGAGGAAGCCCGTCCTGTAATCCGCCCTTAAAGTAGCTAAACTCAAAAATGCTTTTGATTCAAACTCAGATCAGAAGAGGCTTAAAAAAAATTTTTTTCATGTTTTTAGATTTTTAAATACCGATCCTTGTGGCAATCCATTCCTGCTTTCTAAAGATTTGGAGCGTGCTATATTCGTATTTTGACAAATACTTCATCAAATCATTTTCTTGCTCGGCTAGAACACCTGATAGGACCAAATATTTTCCTGTTATATCGAAAAGTTTGTTTATTAATCCTGCTATGACATCCAGCGTAAGATTTGCAATTACAAGGTCGAACTTTATCCTATCTATTGCATCAACTGTCCCGCAGTAGATTGACTTTATCTTGCAGCCGCATTTTTCGAAATTAGTGGCAGCAATCCGGCAACTGTTGAGATCAACGTCGCAGGCGAGAATTTTTGCCGATTGGTTTATTTTATTTGCTGCAATTGCAAGTATGCCGGTTCCTGTTCCGATGTCTGCTATTGAATGGCACTCCTTGCCGAGCTCTCCTATCTGTTCGATGCAGAGCGTTGTAGTGGCATGGCCGCCAGTGCCAAAAGCCATTCCCGGCTCGATTTTGATTTCTATCTTGTCCTGAGGAGCATTCTCATGCCAAGGTGCTGCAATATAAAAAGGGCCAATAACCTGAGGCTTCCAATACTCTTTCCATTTTGCCAGCCAGTCCGTTTCTGAGACTTCATCTGCCATTAGTTCGAAGTTCTCATAAGTGATTCCGGAGATTTCCAGACTATCTTTCAAAGACGATTGCAGGCCATCCAGATTCGGTTTTTCTTCAAAATAGGCAGTAATTTTAATGATGTCAGGTTGATTATTGCCCAGAGTCGAGCATGCAGTGCCAATGCATCCATCAAAGGCCGCTAAAAACTCTTCAATAACATTGGCTGCCACATTATCAGCATTTACTTCTACAGAAAACCATTTTTTCATTCTGAGACAATTTTGTTTTTTTTCGGCCAGCTAAAAAAAGGATCAGTAGAAAACTAATGCTCTACTGGAACAAACCCCTTCTGCGTGCAATTTCATTGACCCTGCAATCTATGTGATTAAAAAAAAGAAAAATTCGCCTCGGATTATTTATTCAAAAAGGCAAAAAACACCGCTCCAACCAGCAAAATCAATGAAACAAAGTGGTTCCACCGCGGCACTTCTCCAAAAACTATAATTGCAAAAAATATGAATACCATCAGGGTGATGATTTCCTGTATTACCTTAAGCTCTGTCAGGCTCAGAGCTTCATAGCCAATTCTGTTTGCAGGTACTTGAAAAATGTATTCAAAAAAAGCTAGTCCCCAGCTTGCTACAATTGCCAGCCAAACTGGCCATTGCTTGAATTTAAGATGCCCGTACCAGGCAGCTGTCATAAAAAGATTGGAGACGATAAGTAGCAAAATCGTACGTATTATCATTCCTTATTCCGATTTATCCTGTTTGTGTTTAAATTATTCGCTTGAAAAACCAGTCTTAATGTGTTTTTAATGTGCTCGATCGGCACATATAACGATTCTTCGGCATTTACCCGCTATTATGACTTTGTCTTGCGATATAGTTCGATTTTAACTCAAAAAACTACCCTGCAATTACTCCTAGCTCATCTAGTTTCTTTTCTTTATTGCGCCAGTTTTCTTCTACTTTCACAAAGAGGTGTAGCTTTACGTGCTTATCCAGTAGCTTTTCTAGGTCAAGCCGTGCCAGCGTTCCAACTTCTTTTAATCGCTGGCCGCCGCGGCCGATGATTATGGGTTTTTGTGAATTTTTCTCAACCAGTATCTGGCAATAAATTTCAACAATTCCAGACTCGCCTTCGTCCCATTTATCCACTACGACAGCTGTAGCAAAAGGTATCTCTTCCCCTGTCGAAGCAAGTATTTTTTCCCTGACAATTTCTGCGGCAATCGTCCGCATTGACAGGTCAGTTATTTCATCTTCATCGAACAAAGGCTCGCCCTCGGGCAGGTGCTTGAGAATCAAGTCCACCAGCAAATTCATTGATTCTCCCTTTTTTGCTGAAATAGGTACAATTTCGGCAAAATCGTGGTTTTTCGAATAAAATTCGATTAAGGGAAGCAATTCATTTTTATTGGAGATCTTGTCTATTTTGTTCAAAACCAGAATGCTTTTTTTTCCGCTCGACTTTACTGATTCCAAAACGAAGCGGTCTCCATTTCCGGTTGAAACCGAGGCATCTCTGACCAGCATCACAATATCCGAATTTGAGACTGAATCTTCTACCGCCGCCATCATTCTCCGATTAAGCAAATATCCCGGCTTGTGCACTCCGGGCGTATCAAGAAAAACTATCTGTCCCTCCGGCCTGCTGACGATGCCCTTGATTTTGATCCGCGTAGTTTGTGGCTTGTTGGAGACTGCGGCTATCTTTTCCCCAACCAGGCAATTCAAAAGCGTTGATTTACCTGCATTCGGCCTTCCGATCATTGCAACAAAGCCGCTTTTGAAATTGTTTGTTTTGTCCATGCTTTTGTTTGAAATCAGCACCTTTGTCTTCAGGCAGATTACTTGATGCAAGGCTGTTTATTGGTCTTTGGCCAGTTTTTCTCTTGCAGATACTGCCTCATCGTAAGCTCCGCCCTCTATCCTACCTAGCTTGATAGCGGCATCGTAGAGTGCTACGGCGTACGATTTCTGGTCAAAAAACTCGTAAATCTTTGCGAGGGCAACATAGCTGAGCGATAGCAGCGCTGAATCTACCTTGCTTTTTTGCGAGATTCTGATTACGTTTTCATAAGCCAGCTTAGCCTCCAGCAGCTTTGCATTTTGCGCTTCCGGATCATTGGCTGCTGATGCTTCCGCCGCGTAGATACGCCCGGCCGCATAATAAATTCTTGCGTCGCCGGGTGAAATTTTTTCAGCTTCTTTCAAGGCTGCCTTTGCCTGCTGATAATCACTTGCACCAAGAAATTTTTGTACCTGTAAAAGTTTTTCAACCAATGGATCTTCCTGGCTGATTTTCGTTGCTGCAGCTTCTATCTTTTTTCGTGCTTCGGCAGCTCTTTGCCGTGCTTCTGCATACTTTTCGTATCTTCCGGTTTCTTTCTGCGGGTCAAAGGCAAGAAGTATCTCCTTAACAGCTGCCGAAATATCGAATCCGGATTCCTCGACGCCTTTCAACTGATCATAAAAATAAAAGTTAAGTATGGAGCCTTTTTCATAATCCTCAGAAAGCCTCAGTGCCGATTCATCCGCAAGTCCCTCGGCCAACTGTTTTAGCGATCTGGCAATTTCAGCCTTTTCGTTAGTCGTTGCTGCTCGGTCGATCTTAGCCCTTGCTTCGCGTGTTGCTGCAGAAAGCAGCCTATATTCGTTTTCGCGGATGTCGGCTGCCGAAACCAAGGATTTCGAGATCGTCAGAATAACATCAGGCGAAATGTTCTGATCTTTCTTTAGCCGCTCTTCAATCAGCGGTTTCACTTTATCCCTGATTGCCGGGAAGTCTTTGCCAAGTGATAATACTATCGGGTCAATTACGAATTGAAGAAACGCTCTGCGTACTCCTGAGCTTTTCAGATCCATTTCCGGTGAGATTACTGCAAAATAGTCATCCCTTACATTTATGAAATTCACCGTTCCGGCCGGTGCGAGAAGTTCCGGGACTATGAAAAACCTTCTTTCGCGCTCTCTGATCTCTATCTTTGCCAGCTTTGTATTTTTGCTTTTTTCGGCCTCGGTTTTGATTCTCTCTATTACGGAAAGTTGCGGCCTTGTATGAAGGTAATCAAGCAATGATTTCACCATTTCATTGGCTTGCGGTCGAAGGTTTGCGTCCGCAGTTGAATTATATAGCTTTACATACTCTGCCAGATTAGCCGAAAAACTGCTCCGCCTATAAAAATCCCTGACCAATGGCGCAAAGTCCAACACATCAAGCAGGTTTCCGGGCAGATCAATCGTTACAACTGGGTCTGCAAGCTCTGGCGGTGGCGAAAGCGAATACGCCATAGATATAAAAGGGGCAACCAGTTCCGCATCTGACAAATTTGGATATCGTCTTTTATGCTGTAAAACAAATGTAGAAATCCTCTGCCTCAAGTCCGGACTCAATGCTGCGAGATCGCTTGCCAGGAGTTCCCTGAAACTCCTTCCTTGCTTTGATAATGGAGTGTTGATTACGGGTATGGGCTGCCCGTTTTCATCTGTGGTCCTTGCGGCTTCCAGTGTCGCCAGGACTATCATCACCCGTTGATCTGGCTCGATTCTTACTCCATACGATGTCAGATCGAATCTTTGTTGATTAGTATTCGCTGATTGACCGGCCGCTAAAAGAAAGGCGCCAAAAAAAATGAAGCCGACCAACGTAGAGGAGGCCAGTATTTCAATTGTTTTTTCGATTGTACGCCTGACTGAGGGTTTTTGTGTGAATGCTTTCAAGACGTTTTTCAAACTCTCCTGTAAATTTCTATATCAACCAACCGGATAAGCCAAAATTATTATTATCTCGGATTTAATTTTTAATCTGCAATTTATTTGCCCCGAATTCTTCCAATTAGTAATAAATTATTCTGTAGCTCCCGCTTGGGATATTTCAATATTTCTTGATTAACTTGAATGTTTGTAATTGTTTCCATTAATTTATTCAATCTGTAAAATTAACGATGAATATTTGATGCTCAGCGATGCCCGCAGGGTTTTAAACTGTTAGGCAAAGAATTCATGCTAGCCATGTAACCTGGCTTTGCCTATGAAGCCTAACCAGCGGACCGTTTAAATCTGCCACATGCTTATTAATTGTCTAGAATCTGCCTTTCAAGAAATCCTCAACTAAAACCTACAGCCCGCGCATTTTCGTTCTTAATTCAGACATATTCAGACATAACTGATATAATCCAAATAATCGGCCTTTCCCTGTTTTTATCCTTTATTCTGTTGTTGAACTGAAACCGTAGCTGGCGGAGTCTTACTTACGTAAGTTAATGTAATTTATGAGGTTTAATCCGGCATCAAATAGTTTATTTCGCTTATGAAATTCTTCTTGGTATTGGCATATTTAGGCATCTTTTTATTTAATTCGACCGCATTAGCCGCCGATAATTCCAAATTATCACAAAATTTAATTAGTTCTGACTGGGAAGGGCTGTATATTTTTGAAGAAAATGGCGGAGTTACGGCCGGAGGCTCACCAATAACCATCTTTCATGAACTCAACATTTACCAAAGTGATGATGGCCTGAGGGCAAATCTCAAAAGCAATGGTTATCAAACGCAATTTGATCTGAATTGCACTGTAAAAATCACACAAAAGCGTTTAGATCTGTTTTTTGAAAGTTACGGTGATGACAACCTTTTTGAAATCTTCAAACCGGGCGATCTTTTACTCAGCCTGGAATACAAATTCATCGGTGGTAAAGAAAAACTGCTGACCACCTGGCAGAAATTCAAACCGATAGTACCGGGCAATGAAAAGCCCGGAAGGGTTTACTTTGTTAAACAATCTGATAAATTAAGTTTTGACTATAGAGGCTTTTCTTTGTCTGCTTTCTAGACAATCAATTTTCTACTCAATCTGGCAAAAATTATGGCAAAAAAAATCATTGCGGCAATCTGTTTTACCTCAATCTTTTTCCTGATATTTTCACCGATTAGAGCAAATGCACAAGTCGTCGAAGCTGACCTGATCATACATAATGCCAAAGTCTGGACCGGTGTAAAACAATCACCGATTGCTGAGGCTATTGCTGTCCTCGGTGACAGGATTGTCTTCGTTGGCTCTAGTGCAGAAGCCTTAAAGCTTGCGGGTAAAAATACTGCGGTCATTGATGCCGGCCGCAAACTGGTCGTTCCCGGCTTTAATGACTCTCACGTTCACTTCATGGAATCAGGGTATCAATTAACAAGCGTTGACCTTCGGGACGCCAAATCGCCTGAGGAATTCGTCTCCCGGATAAAAGCTTTTGCCGAAAAACTGCCAAAAGGGCGCTGGATTCTCGGTGGGCAGTGGGACCACGAAAACTGGACGCCAAACAATCTTCCAACAGCCGCAATGATTGATGCCGTAACCCCTGATAATCCCGTCTGGATAAACCGCTTGGATGGCCACATGGCATTGGCGAATTCGCTCGCTATGCGACTTGCCGGCGTTACACCGCAAATCAAGGACGTTCCGGGAGGTGAGATTGTAAGAGACTCCCGGGGCAATCCGACCGGCATTTTCAAAGATGCTGCTATGTCCTACATCGAAAAGGTAATACCCGAACCTAGTGTTGAAGAAAAATTGGAGGCCGCGGCCGCAATGAGCGAATATGCTGCGAGCCTGGGTGTTACCAGTGTCCAGGATATGTCTGCCGGAACGGATATTTACATTTATCAGATGCTTAATCAAAGCGGGCGTCTGAAAACTCGCATCTATGGATGCTCGCCGCTGGGCGATTATAAACGCTGGAGCAAAACGGGTGTTAGGGCTGCATTCGGCAACTCGATGATACGCGTAGGATGCCTTAAAGGGTTTGCAGACGGAAGCCTCGGATCAACTACTGCCTGGTTTTTCGAGCCATATCTTGACGCCCCAAACACCTCAGGCCTGCCGCGGGCAGAAGTAACATCAGGGATGTCAGATGATGTCCTGGAGGCTGACAAGGCCGGACTTCAGATCAATATCCACGCAATCGGCGATAAGGCAAATGCCACTATTTTGGACTTTTTCGAGGCCGCCGAAAAGAAAAACGGCGCCCGCGACCACCGCTTTCGTATTGAGCATGCTCAGCATTTACGCATGCAGGATATTCCCCGCTTTGGCAAGTTAGGGGTCATCGCTTCTATGCAGCCATTCCATGTTATTGATGATGGCAGATGGGCATTCAAAAGGCTCGATGCCCGCAGGCTTGCCGGCACCTATGCTTTCCGTAGCCTTTTGGATTCGGGTGCTGTTCTAGCTTTTGGATCGGATTCTCCGGTTGCGCCTATCAACCCTCTTCTTGGCATTTATGCCGCCGTTACTCGCCGCACACTGGATAATAAAAATCCTGATGGATGGGTTCCTGAGCAAAAGATTTCTGTCGAAGAAGCTCTTAGGGCGTTCACCTGGGGCTCGGCCTATGCAGAATTTCAGGAAAAAGAAAAAGGAACTATCGAAAAAGGAAAGCTCGCTGACTTTGTAATGCTCTCAGACGATATTCTTACAATGGATAAAACCAAGATTCGGGATGCAAGAGTTCTCATGACTGTGGTCGGCGGCAAGGTAGTTTTTGTAATGAAGCAGTGACAATCGCTAATTATCCGTAGATTGTCGGCAAATATGCATAGATAACCGTTAATTGTGCAGAGATAATCAATAATCTTGCCCTGATAATTGGTGATTGAGAAGCAAGCCTTGATAATAAAGCTGCGAGACAGTGGCCGCCGAATTTTCGGGTCATCTTTTGATAACAGCGCAAGTTACAGGTTTAATATGCACCGCAAATTATTGATTATTTTGGCATTTTCGATCATTTTCGCTGCTGCTATCCAAAGTTTTGCATTAAAAGGGTCTGAGCCTGCCGCTGATCTTGTAATTCTCAACGCTGTTGTCAAAACACTCGATGATGCCTCACCCGAGGCTGAAGCTGTCGTAATCCAAGGCGAGCGATTTATCTTTGTCGGCTCAAGCCAGGAAGCCAAAAAATTTATTCGTCCCGAAACAAGGGTGATTGACGCCGGAGGGAAATTGCTTTTGCCCGGCTTTAATGATGCTCACGTTCACTTATTTTCTGTCGGTAATATTTTCTCATCGCTGAATCTTTCTTCAGCAAAAACACAAAAAGAGGTTTACGAAAAGCTTGAATTTTATGCAAGATTCCTGCCTGCGGGCAGATGGATTATCGGCAGCAACCTTTCTTCTGATATCAGCCTTTCGATCGAAACGGTTGATAGCCTTACGCCTAAAAACCCCGTTCTTTTATATCGCACTTCTAATGACGAGGCCTTTGTTAATTCTGCTGCACTCAAGGTTTCCCGCCTCGATACTGCAAATCCCGAATTATTCAATAATTCGATCGAGAGGCGAAGCAGCGATTCAAAACCTACAGGGACGATTCGCGCAGACGCTCTGATGGTTGTCAAAGCTGCGGTCCCTTCTAACCATACACGAAACACGCTCGAAGTTATCGAAACCGCAGTCAACTATCTTGTAAGCTTTGGCATAACCAGCGTTCAAGATACTCACTCTGACGACCTTTCTGAAGTACTCAAGTCCATCGAAAAAGATGGCCGGCTAAAGCTAAGGGTCTATGACTGCGTTTCCCTTTTGAATTGGGCAAAACTTGCCGTGGCAGGCATCAAGCCCGCAAGCGGCAGTTCTAAAATCCGCCAGGGCTGCGTAAAAGGCTTTTATGAAGAAGATGATGCAGGATTTGAGGAACTCGCCAGTAATATCAAAGGAGCTGATACTGCCGGCCTTCAGGTTCTGATTCATGCTATTGGGAAAAAAAATGTTTCGTCAACTCTCGAGATTTTCGAGAAAGCAGTAGCAGATAATCCAAATCGTGACCGCCGATTCAGGATAGAACATGCACACGAAATATCATCCTCGGATATCGCAAAGACGGCGCGGCTAAACATTGTTTTATCCATGCAGCCGGCTCTTTTTTCCGCCTCTAACAACCCTGTTGATGATTTCAAAAAAATCCTGGATAGTAAGATCCATTTGGCCTTCGGCTCTGATACTGCAATGATCTATCCCAGCCCATTTGAGGGGATTTATCGAGCGTCATCCGATAAAAACAAGGGTCTCTCGCTTATTGACGCTGTCCGAGCCTACACTTCAGGTGCCGCTTTTGCTGAATTTCAGGAAAATGAAAAAGGAACAATCTCTCCTGGCAAACTTGCCGACTTCATCCTGCTTGATAGAAACATTTTTTCTGTCAATGACCCTGCTCAGGTCCTCCAAACACAGGTTGTCGCAACTTTCCTGGGCGGCAAGATCGTTTACGAAAACGGTATAAAAAAACTATAATTTATATACGGTAATCCGATCGCGTTCTAGAGCAATTTTTGCTTGCTCAGACGATTGCCTGAATCACATCTTCGGAGCGTATAACCGAATTTTAATGACTGAATTTACTTTATAAACTTGATTTGGAGTACATTACATCTCATGAAAAATAATCACCTGCTGCGTTATTTCCTTTTTTTGCTGATTGGCGTCCTTTTTACAGCTGGCTCTTCAGCAAGTACTTTTGCTCAGCCTTCCGATGCCGAGCGGCAGCTTCAGAACCGCCCCGTAGACCTCAAGTCAGGAGAAAAGATTTTCCGTGGCGAGCAGCTAAAGCAAGGGGTAAAAACTGTTGCTATCTCTAAAGTTTTCGCCAATCCTCAAAAATGGCAGGATCGTGAGGTTGAAATTACAGGCATCGTAACAAAAGCCTGCAAAAAAGAGGGTTGCTGGCTCGAATTTGCCGAGTCTCAGGGTAAGCCTTCTTTCAGAATGACTTTTGGCGACCATAAGTTTTTCGTTCCCTTGAATTCCGCGGGACTTTACTTCCGTGCTCAAGGCAAGTTCAAGGTTGAAAATATTCCGGCCGAAAAAGTAGAGCATCTTATACGTGATGACGGAGCAAAATTTGAAAACAGAAATGCCGACGGGTCAGTTACAATCATCAGCTTCGATGCCGTAGGGATCGAACTCCGTAAAAAAGGCTAGAGCTTGTCACTGTTATGATGTTTTGGCCATGATTTTGAAATTTTGACTGAACGCTTTAGTGCAGGTTTGCGAATGAAACTGCTAATTTTCACTTCCAATGCTGGCTAAATATCTGGTGATATTGTCAATTTTAGGATTTATAGCCGGGCTGGCCGTTTCCGCTGTCTCCGTAGCATCTCATTTTCTGAGCGAGGGGCGCATTGGCTGGAGCGTTTCTTTTATTTATCTTTCGATTGGCATTGCCTTGATGATTGCTTCAGCGATTATCTTTCGCAAATTTGCCAAAAAGCTCTCAGCAAAGCCCTAATCCGGCTTCTGGAAGCTTTGGCATATTAAAACTTTGCAAATAGGCATTTGAAACAATGAAGCCCTTTAAGATAAGAGATGTAGTCATTGACCCGCCATTGATTTTATCACCAATGGCTGGCGTGACTGATTTCGTCTTCAGAAGGTTGATAAAAAGGCGAGGCGGAGTCGGGCTGGTTGTTTCCGAATTTGTCTCGGTCGAAGGGCTTACGCGTGGAAACCCCAAATCCATGCGTCAAATGCGTTTTTGCGAAGAGGAAAGGCCTTTTGCCGTCCAGATTTTTGGCGGACAGCCCGATCGGATGGCAATGGCTGCCGAGATGGCTCAGGAAGTCGGAGCAGACATTCTAGATATTAACTGCGGTTGTCCGGCACCCAAAGTTGTCAGGCATGGCGGAGGATCTGCCCTGCTGCGCGAACCTGAAAGGCTTGAGGCAATACTTACTGCTGTCCGCCGGGCAATAACTATTCCACTGACACTGAAAATCAGGATTGGCTACTCCGATTCGACAATCAATGCCGTAGAAATTGCAAAGCTGGCCGAGGGCTGTGGAGTCGAACATATCCAGGTTCATGGCCGGACCCGCGAACAAGGCTATAAAGGCCTTGCAAACTGG
>DATLZX010000305.1:0-2491 GCA_035573795.1 Pyrinomonadaceae bacterium
AAAAAACTCAATGCGGGCATAGTGATAAGGCTTGTTAGCAGAGTCTTCGTATTCTGTAATCATGTAACGGACTATACCAACCGTCATAATATTTACAGTATTATTTGCTGCTGGCATAACCTGCCTTATCTGTGCAACACAACCGATGCTTCCCGGTTCAGGCCTGTTGGTAGGCAAAGAGAGTTTTTCTTCTTCAATAAAATTTATTCCGAAGAAATTTTTCTGCCCCGATATGTCATCTAGCATTTTAAGGTATCTGGGTTCGAAAATATGCAGGGGCAAAAGTTCAAAGGGCATCAAAACCACAGGCAGCGGAAAAATAGGAATATGAGTAATTCCGGTTACCAGATTCATTCCTTCTGTAGCCATTTGAATGCCCGATAAATAGGTAATTTTCGCAGTAAAAAGTACTAAATCTTCCGAAAAAAGTTACTAGCTAATGGCCGTCAATAATCGGCAGATAAAAAAAGGCCGATCAATTAACCGGAGCTTTTGTGCTGTACTCATCTAAAGCAGCGCCAATCAGCCCTGCGATATTTTCCGGCGGTTCGCTGCTCAAGGCCATTTGCTTTGCGGCAATTGCAGCTTTTGCAAAAATATCAGGATCGGAGGAAAAGCGGCGATCTCTGGCAATCAGCTTTTTGGCAACCTCAAGCTCGAGCTCATAGGGAGCGGCTGACGCTTCTTGCGGCAAGATTTCTGTTTCTGCCGGAGTGGTCAGATTTTTGATTCTTACTGCCAAAGCCTCGAATGCATCAAGAGCAATCTGCCTCAAATCAGCTATCGCAAGAGCGGAGGCAGCAAAGCCAAGCTTTCCGGCAAGTGTGATCTCGACAATCGGGGGCGGGCTAAGCCGGATCAACCTTTCGCGATTTTCCTGTATAAACTCTTTATAACGGCTTTTAACTTCGTCCGGGGTTTCGTCGGCCTCTATTGTAAACCTCAGCCTTGAGAAAGGGCGGAAATAGTAATCAGTCAGGTGCTCTGCAGTGAAGCTATTGTCATCATTAACGGTTACTAAATAAACACCGCGTGTTTCATGATATTCACTGATGCTGGTTACCTCAAGCGAGCCCGGATTGAACGCCCAGTTATCTATAGAGTAATTCACGTGAGTATGCCCAAGGCCGATATAGTGAACGAGTCCCTTCAATGATTGTAGTTTGGCAAGTGAAAGACCCGGGGAAGGATGCCTTTGGTACCCCTCGACGTCTGTATGCAGCAGAAGAATCTGAAAAGCATCCTGCCTTGAGTTTTGTTTGATTGAATCGGCGATTGAGGTCAAAGCCCTATCGAGCATTGCACCGTACCAACTGCATCCAAAAATCCTTGCACGGTTTATATCAATGTAGCCACCGAGCCTGGATTCATTGTCGAAAGGGCGATGAGTGACTTTGCCTTCCCGGCTTTCGGTTTCCAGAAGATTCAGCAACTGCCATTTCGAAAGCGTTCTCAGCCAACTTTCCTTCTGATCAGTCGGCCTTTGGTCATGATTTCCTTCGATTGCAACTACGGGAATATGGCAAGAGCGTAATTTATCGAGGCCGACAAAAGCATGATTCATTGCCTCAGGCGTAAGGTTTCGCTTGTGGAAAAAGTCTCCCGCAATCAAAACAAAGTCAACTGCCGGCCGGATAGCGTAACGCTCGAGTACGTCAACCCACGAGCGGAAAAAATCCTCCGCACTTTCGCTTAAATTGTAGCGAGTGCATCCCAGATGGACGTCGGCAATATGAAGAAATTTCATTTAAGATAGTATAAATTGTGTTTACGAAAACTTAAATACCAAAATTTGTAGATTGAAAAGAAATGCAGGTTTGAGCGTATTCAGAAAAAAAGAATTCGGGGAGAAACCTCAATTCAAAGCGATAGATTGATATTCAGCTAAAGGCCTCGAGAAGAAAAGTTAAATAAAAATTATGGAAAAAACGGTAATGATAACGGGAGCATCCAGGGGGATCGGCCTTGCGACCGTCCGGCTATTTCAATCCCGGAACTGGAGAGTGGCGGCATGTGTGAGAAATAGGGCAGGCAATGAATGGCTGGGGAAAATCGCAGATTTGGAAGTATTCGAGCTGGATGTTACGAAGAAATCGAGCATAGAAAAGGCGGTTGATGAAATAAAAAGCAAAATGGGACCGATTGATGTTCTCGTAAACAATGCAGGATATGGGCTTATTGGAGCATTTGAAGAAACACCAGAGGAAGAAATCAGATCATGTTTTGAGACGAATTTTTTCGGAGCCCTGAATGTAATCAAGGCAGTGTTGCCGGCAATGCGAGATGCCCGTAAAGGATGCATAATCCAAATTGCCTCGGTTGGCGGTAGGCTGTCTTTTCCTCTGTACAGCACTTATTGTGCTACGAAATGGGCATTGGAGGGATTTAGCGAATCTCTGGCATATGAGCTTAAAGAATTCGGGATCAAAGTGAAAATAGTGGAACCCGGGCCGATAAATACGGATTTTCATAAGGAGTCAATGCATCTGAT
>DATLZX010000306.1:0-8132 GCA_035573795.1 Pyrinomonadaceae bacterium
AGCAAAAGACCTGATCAGGAAAAAAGCTTTTATGAAATATTACATGCATGGCGTGGGGCATTATCTCGGCCTCGATGTTCATGATGCCGGCCGGTATTTTTCCGATCAGAAAGCCCGCGAATCGAGAGCATTCGAGCCGGGGATGGTTCTAACCGTAGAGCCCGGCATCTATGTGCCGGCTGATGATAAATCAGCGCCGGCAAAGTATCGCGGGATTGGCGTAAGGATAGAAGATGACGTTGTAGTAACCGAAAGCGGATGTACCATTCTTACCTCAAAGGTGCCCAAACATCCTGAAGAAATCGAAGAATTGATGAGCAAGGGTAAAAGATCAAACTAAAATTGTGAATTCAAATTTTGGTTGATGATTGATTTTGAGAATACAAGTTCAAGTTGGGAATACCAAATTAATTCGAGAATGAGCTTTCAAATCGAGATTACGATTTCAATCGGATAAAAAACTTTCGAACGCATAAAAAAGCTTTCGAAATCAAAACTAAAAAGCAGGAGTCAAACGAATGCATGAGATTCTTCCTGTATTGCCTTCGCTGATCATGTCGCTTTTCATAGCGATTTTGTTTATACAGTCTGGGCTGGACAAAGTGTTCGATTGGAGCGGAAACCTGAGCTGGCTTAATGGACATTTTTCCAAAACCTTTCTCTCGCCCTTCGTAAGTATAATGCTGGCAACGATTACGGTTACTGAGCTGGCTGCGGGATTTACTGCTGCGGCCGGTATCATTTATTACTTTATCGCTAAATCTACAGTGGTTATTTTCTTTGCCGGAGTGCTCTCGGCGCTTTCGATAACGGCGCTTTTCTTCGGGCAGCGGGTGGCAAAAGATTATGCAGGGGCGGCAGTTTTAGTGCCGTACTTTATTTTGATGATTTTACTGATGTTGCTTAGCTATCCGCGTTGATTTTTTGCATCTTTAATGCAATTTTGCGTGCCATATTAGCACAGTTTTAGAGCATTACTTTAACTGATTAGCGCTATCATCTAATTCAAGTTATCTTGAGGAAAATGCTTTAAGCAAAGATGCTTAGCCGCATTTATCTACAGAAGTGATTTTCAGGCTGACGGTATATTGGCTCTTCTGTATCGGTCGAGAGGCTTCCGGATATGGAGCGAGCGAATCAAACTTGATCCGATAGCCGAAAGTTTCCGCCGCCTGCAGGCTTGGCTCGAGTCCCAACTCTATCTGCTTGGAAAGCTTACCCTTTATTACCAATAATTTTACTTTTGCTGTCCCTGCCCAAACGCAAGCAACTCCCTTCGGACAACGCGAATCTTCAGTAACCTCGAGGAACCTGATAACCAGGCCGTTTTTTGCAAATTGTGCGCTTTTTCCGTGTTTGATAATCAAGGTTTTTTCTGCCTGTGCGCTGGCCAATGTTACCCCCAAAAATAAAATCAGAAATAAAGCCGGGATTGAACGGGCAGCCTTCTTGAATGATTCGTAAAGTGGCTTTTTCCTTAACTTTGCCATCATCGGGGATACCTCATACGCGGTTTTTGACGTCACTATGAAAATCAAAGTTGCCAGCAAATTATGCCAACCTGTTAAGTTGTAGAGGCGGCGTTCGGCTGAGATTTGAGCTCATTTATTTTATCAATGACTGCATTTGCAAATTCAGCCGTATTGGCAGAACCGCCCAGATCGCGTGTAAGGGTTTTCCCCTCGCTGTAAACATTGTCCAGAGCTTTTTCAATCAATTGAGCAGCAGTAAATTCCTCTAAATGGCGAAGCATCATTACTGCGGAAAGCAGCAGAGCAGTCGGGTTTGCCACGCCTAGTCCTGCAATGTCAGGGGCTGAGCCATGAACAGCCTCGAAAACCGCTCCCTGTTCGCCGATATTCGCTCCCGGAGCAAGCCCCAAACCGCCAATCAAGCCGGCGCACAGATCAGAGACGATGTCGCCATACAGATTCTCCAAGACCAAAACATCGAACTGCTCGGGACGCATCACCAACTGCATGCAGCAGTTATCTATTATCTTGTCATCAGCTTCAATTTGCGGGAATTCTTTAGCAACTGCGTAGAAACAGTCAAGAAACAATCCGTCGGAGAGCTTCATGATGTTTGCCTTATGAACCGCCGTTACTTTTTTGCGGCCGCAGTTTACAGCATATTCAAAAGCATATCGCGAAATTCTGGTCGAGGCTTTTTCGGTAATTATTTTAAGGCTTTCGACCACTCCGGGGACAACCACATGCTCAAGGCCTGAATAGAGATCTTCTGTATTTTCGCGCATTACTACGAGATCCAATTCGGGATAACGGCAAGGGACGCCGGGCAAGGCCCTTACCGGCCGGACATTTGCGTAGAGATCCAGGGATTTTCTGAGGCCGACGTTTACAGAAGTAAAACCTTTGCCAACAGGCGTCATTTGCGGGCCTTTTAAGGCAACGCGGTTTCTTTTAATAGATTCGATGGTTTCTTCCGGTATCGTGGTACCGTATTTTTCAAGTGCGGTGGCGCCGAGTATCTGAGTTTCCCAGTCAATCTCAACTCCGGTAGCTTCCAGGATTCTGACCGTCTGCGAGGTTATCTCCGGACCAATTCCATCGCCAGGTATCAAAGTTACTTTGTGCTTCATTTTTCTTAAGTTTGGCCGATTTATATTAAACTTAAGTATAGGTTAAGAAAATATTTACGGTGAAACAAACAAAGGAAGTAATAATTTTCGGCGGCGGAGTGATCGGACTGATGATTGCCCGCGAGCTTGCCAAGCGCAAAATTGGCCAAATATGCATTGTAGAGAAAGGCGCTGTCGGGATGGGAAGCTCCTGGGCGGCGGCCGGAATGCTCTCACCCGATTGCGAATCGCTGGAGAAAGATGGTTTTTATGGTCTTTGCAAGGCATCGCTGAGCCTTTATCCGGCATTGGCAGAAGAGCTTCGATCTGAGACCGGGATTGATATCGAGCTTGATCTGAAAGGCAGCCTTAAAGTTGCGCACAGTCAGCAAGAGGCTGCCGTTTTGACAGAAACCGTCAAGAATCAAAATAAGGCCGGTATAAGAGCGGAGCTCGTCAAAAGCCAGAGCCTTAAAGAATTTGAGCCTGCCCTGAGTGATCAAGTATCGCTTGTCGCGTTTTACCCCGAAGATGGCGTAGTAGAAAACCGGCGGCTCGTTGCCGCTCTCAGAAGATCCTGCCTCGATCTTAATGTTGATATCAAAGAGCATTGTTTGGCTGAAGGTTTATCTGCCAATAACCTTGGCAAACCGAATCAGACTTTTGTTGTCAGGCTCAGAAATGGGCCCGAGATCGAGGCCAAAAAGATCGTAATTGCTGCCGGCGCGTGGAGCGGCGAATTTTTAGCTCATGAAAACAGGGACATTCAGTTCAAGCCTATCAGAGGGCAGATGCTCTCATACCGGGTAAGGAATCTGGAACTTGGACATATCATACAAAGCGAAGAGTGCTATCTGGTTTACCGAAGGGATAGAAGGCTTCTCGTTGGTTCAACTAGTGAGGATGTAGGCTTTAAAAAAGCAGTAACTGCTGAGGCATTATCCAGGCTTAGAGAGTCTGCCGAAGCACTCATTCCAGCTCTGAAATCAATAGTTCCCAATGAAGCCTGGGCTGGGCTTAGGCCAAAATTTGCTAAAGGGGAGCCCTTGATCGGCCCACTCGGGAATATACAGGATGTACTTGTTGCTACTGGACATTACAGAAACGGCATTCTGCTGGCGCCAATCACGGCTAAAATTATCTCGGACTGTTTCGATGGAAATGCATTAGTGTACAACCAATTTTTACCTCACGATATCCGAATCGGATTGGGCGGAAAGCTGATTGCAGCAGCTTAGAGCTGCTGTTAAGAAAGGCTCTGTGCCCGGCATTTTTTATATTCCGGATAATGCTGTCTGGCAATTTTTTTATACTTTTTCGATATGCAGAGAGGCTGGCTAATAGACAGAAAGACTTACTAATTTGCAGAGGTTAAGAGGCGCTCAACAATGTTTAACGATAATACCAACAGGACTCAACAATCATAAAAGTCCTTTTGAGAGGAATCGGAAGAAAAGAAAGTTTATTTACACGAACTTATTTAAAACAAACTTATTATAAAAAAAATTGCACCGTTTTTTACCGTTTGAGCGTCTGAAAAAAAAGACTTAAAAGTAATTGTCCCTAAAGGGAGTTGCAAGCAAGCGTCTCAAAAAAGAGTTGTAAGGCTTTCAGATGGTTTCAGGCTTATGAAAAAAGCTTTTTCATTAATTCTGGTGATTTGGTTTTATGCATTTACTCTGCATGGCCAGAGCGGCCGCAAGGCTGACTTGCCGCAACAAGATATAAATAAGCCCGTAAAAGAGCTTTTTCAGGAAGTTAACCTCTATCTTAGGGACAAATTCTCTGATTTTGATGCAAAGGGCATTTCAGTAAATGAAAAATTGAGGGATCAGACGAAGCGTGAGCAGCAATTGCTGGCGGCCCGATTTGCTGCTGAGGCCTCGCAAAGGAAAAACCTTTCCCCTGAAGATTTGTATTATTTAGGACTGCTTTTCTGGATTTCGGACAACCTGGATGCTACCAGAGAGACCTTCGAAAGATATCTCGAAGCGGAAGGCCTGACCGGAGAGCAGCCGCAGATGGCAAGGGCTTTGGTTGCTGTAACTTCTTTCAACCAGGGGCGGATCGAAGAGGGCGTCAAATATCTCAAGGACTACAATTCAAACCAACCCCAGCGGGACCAGGACCGGCTTGCTATGTCCGCAAGTCTTGCAAACGCTTATCTTAAACTCGGCGGACGCGATAACAAACAGCTTGCCGAGCAATACGCCAGAGAAGCTTTCACGATTGCAAAGAAAATTGCTTCGGAAAGAAAGCTGGTTGCTGCCGATATTCTTTTTGAAAAGGCGATGTTTCTGGCCGATATTTTGCGGGAAAACGGCAGGCCTGAGGAGGCTTTGCCATTTCTGGATGAAGCTGCAAAAGCTGCTGAATCATCAAGCAATGCAACGATTTATTATTATGCACTCGATCGCAAATTTCTTTTAATGATCAACGCCGGAAAGAAAAAGCAGGCGCTTGATGAATTACAGCAGGTTAAGAACCGTCTTGATAGAGAACCGGCCCTTGCAGTTTTGAAACAAAAACTCGGAGACCGCTTCTATCGTAGAGAAATACAATACAAACTGCTGAATGAAAAGGCACCTCCGCTCGAGGATATTCAAAAATGGCTTGGCGCAGAGCCTTTGCAGCTTTCGGATTTGGAAGGAAAGGTAGTATTGCTCGATTTCTGGGCGACATGGTGCGGACCTTGTTTCGAGGCATTTCCGCTGCTGACGGAATGGAGCGAAAAGTTTAAAGAAAACGGGCTGGTAGTAATTGGCGTAACAAGGTTGTATGGTGAAACTGATACCGGACCGGCACAAGAGGCTGAAGAGTTTGATTATCTTAGCAGGTTCAAGCGTTCCCAACGCCTGAATTATCCTATTGCCATCTCCCGGACGACTTCTGCACAGCTAACCTTTGGAGCCACCGCCTTGCCAACGGCTGTAATTATTGACAGACGTGGGATAATCCGTTATATCGAAACAGGAAGCAGTAAATCCAGGCTGGAGGAAATCAGAAAGGTTTTGGAAAACCTTCTGGCAGAATAGCTGCAATTATGCGTTGATAATGCACTTCAGGGCAAAGCATTTATCTAAGACAGGATTTTTTGCAGTGAAAAAAGTTTTAACGTAAGAGAGCAATTAATTGAAAAGAAAGATTTTAAGGTAAGAGTACAATCTAAATGGCGATAAACATTTATTAACAGTATTTCTCTGATTTCGGCACGGAAAACGTTGATTTAAGTTACCAAGATTCTGTAATTTAGAGTAGTTCAGGTGAAATGAAACTTGTGAAACGCAAGTTTCAGAATTTTAATTAACTTTTATCCGAAAAATATTTTCAAACTTAAAAAGTCAATTCTTCACAAAAGATCAGGGTAAAAAGGGCATTAGATGAGCAGTAATTCAGAGGCTATTACCAATACCAGAGGCAGGCAGAAAAACCGCACTGCGTCGTTTTATGACAAAATTGCCGAGGTTCATAACCTTGCACTTAAATTAAACGGCTATAAGGAATCTGTTGCAAAGTTCCTACGCTCTCTGGAGTTGGATATCAAGGAAGATTCCTGCGTTTTGGATGCCGGAAGCGGGACCGGCATCGTTACTTTTGCACTGTATGAAGCAGGGTATGATCCCAAAAAAACCATTGCCTTTGACCTTTCCAGAAATTGCCTGACAGTGGCACGCCAGCAGTCCCAAAAAGAGAAAAAAGTACCATCGGAAAAGATTTCGCCCGTTCAGGGCAATATTTTAGACCTCCCGTTTGCAGATGAAAGCTTTGACCTGGTCCTCTCATGCGGGGTTTTGGAGTACGTTCCGCTAGATGAAGGGCTCAGAGAGACCGCCAGGGTGCTTAAAAAGGGCGGCAAACTCGTGCTTTTGCCTGTAAAGCCGTCTTTGGTAGGCTCGGTTCTGGAGCTTCTTTACAATTTCAAGATACATCCGCTTGATGATGTAAGACGGATTTCACAAAAGTACTTTAAGATTGTAGGTAATTACAGATTCCCTATTGCTGAGCCTATTTCATGGTCAAAAGCTATTTTTTTACTGGAACGCCGCTGAAAACTGACTCCAACGATTCCAACACCGAATATACAGGCCTAGAAAATCCAATCACTGAAGTTTCTTCAAACTGTAAAAAAGCCATAATGCTGCAAAAAAGACGTTCTCCGATGATAATTGCCCATCGCGGCGCCAGCGCCTTTGCGCCAGAAAATACGATTGCTGCCTTTCGACTGGCTGCGGAGTCAGGCTGTGAAGGCATCGAGATGGACCTGAGGCTTTCGAAAGACGCAGAGGCAGTCGTTATCCATGATAAAAGCCTGAGGCGGACAGGCGGGCTAGACCGCCTTGTTTCAGAATTAAGCGTAAATGAATTGAAAAAAATTGATGTAGGGAGCTGGTTTTTTCGTAAATACCCCAAGAGATTTCGTCGGGAATACTCAAAGGAGAGAGTGCCGACCCTGAAAGAAGTTTTTCATGAGCTTTCATTTTATCAGGGCATTTTTTATCTGGAGCTTAAGGGAAAACAAAGCGATATCCCCAAATTAGCTGAAGCTGTTGACAGGGCGATACCGGAAGAAATCAGAAATCGCGTAATTATCAAGACTTTCAAGATCGAACAGCTACCAACAATCAAGTCAATCTGCAGCGGGACAAAGCTTGCCGCACTTTTCGCTCCAAAAATTCTGAATGTGGTCAGGAAGGAGAAACGCTTGATCAGGCTAGCCTCGCAATACGGAGCGGACGAAATATCGCTGCATTATACCCTAATTTCCAGAAAGCTGGTTCGCAAAGCATTGATGAGAGGCTTAAGAATAGCTGTCTGGACCACGGATAGCCCAAGACGCCTCAGGCGAGCGGCCTCACTCGGACTCGATGCGGTGATTACTAATGATCCGGCACGGCTTCTTACGGCCAGAGAAGGCCTAAATGGATATCGAATGCCACTCTAAACCCTTTGAATCGAGCGCCGGATCCATTTGCAAAGACTGAATTTTTACAAACAACATTAAACGAGTGAAAACACTTTTTTGGGAAAAATGCCCCGGGAAGTATGCCCCATAAGGGAAAATTGCCTCAAAAATTAACTTAAGGTTTATCGGCAATCAACCTTCGCAAAATCCACTCAGATACATAAAATCGGATACACAATTAAAAGCGATACTCAATGCGGCAGTAAGTTGCAAGCAGCTCACAGGCACAAGCCGCTGTTTGCCAGAAGATAAGGTCGCTTACTAACTGCTGCTGATTACTAGTCCCGTCAAGTTACCAAAGGCCAGGCGGCCGCTGATAATTTCCAACAAAGTTGTATTATAATTTGAACTTTTCAGAGCTAATCAAATAACTTATAGAGATTCAAGGTTTACTGAATTTCAAGGCTTGAGCTTAAGGCTAAGTTGTTTGAGAGAAATAACAAAGCTAAAGAAAAATAAAGGATTGAATTAAGTTTAGAAAACTCAATCGGAAACAGATAAAAAAATGAAATATTACAAAAATATTTTGGAACTGATAGGGAATACTCCGTTGGTAAAGATCAACAATATTACTCGTGAAAATAAAAT
>DATLZX010000307.1:0-4931 GCA_035573795.1 Pyrinomonadaceae bacterium
TCAATCGAAGTTGTAGCCAATCTCAAACAGAAAAAAATGATTGCCATGCTTTACGGCGTAATTTCCTATTGAATAGCTCAAATATGCCGTCACATTTTTTCTCGGCTTGTAAATTAAACCTGGTGTGAAATAGCCATTTGCATGTTTTCCGGTAATCCAGTCAGCGGCAAAAGCCAGCTTGGAATTTAGTGTCTGTTCGATTGCAAACTGACCTCCGCCTCTCGATGCAGACGGCGCTACGACATTTTTCGAATACACATACCCTCCAGCCGTTATGCGTGTTTTGCCTAAGGTTTTTGCTGCTGCTGCGTATGAATATGTGCCAAATTTATATTTTTTATTTCGCAAAGGAATGTAGAAGTTGTTTCCTGCTATGAGCGAAAGCTTCTTTTTTTCGTTTTGATAAAAGCGCCATTTCACTGTTGGCACAAGCGTAGTCGAATCTACGCCTGGCTGTATGTTCCCGATGACGTTGAGCCCCGCTTCTACATTTTTACCAACTCCAAAAACTATTCTTGGGACAAATGATGAAAATCTTTTCACTGACGCTTCATTGTTTGTCTTGAAGCTCGCATCCAGTTCCAAATAGACTTCGCCCTTGGATAAAATGTCCGCACTCGGCACGTTGAAAACAGTTTGCTGGCTAAAACAATTAAAGCCCGAGCAAAATGAAATGAATAATATGAATCTGATGATATATTGCATAATGAAATGATGTAAGTTGCCTTCTTTTCTAACTAGTGCTATCTGCTGTGTATGCGTTTATTGTCCAAAGCCTCAGCTTTGTCTTGGCAAAATGCCCCGATACCCAAAAGCGGAAACGCCGCAAGAAGCATAACCACACTAATATTTTCCGAGCCTGTAAAGATCTCGCACACGGCAATAAACCCGCCACAAAAAAGAAAAAGAAATCCTGCTGTGAAGCTGCATAAAGCGCCGAATTTGTACAGCCTTAAACTGCTCTTGGCCATATCGGTAATTGCCAAAAAGGGATTTAGCAGCAGTCGCTCAATTGTGATTATGAAATGTGACGACATTTTCTTTTCCCTATTGACAAGGAAAAGAATAGACTTTGAGGAATAAAAGTGGGCTAAAAGTTTTATTAAAAGTTCATAAAAATTCAGCGAAAAGGATTGAAGCGATAGCCGACCCAAGGCTCGGTCAAGATGTAGACCGGCTTTGACGGATCGGGCTCAATTTTTTTTCTGAGATGACGCAGAAAAACACGTAAGTATTCTGTTTGTTCAGTATAACTTCCTCCCCAGACGGCACCGAGCAGCGTTCGATGAGTCAAAACTCTTCCGTAATTTCTAACCATAAACACCAGCAGTTCGAATTCTTTAGGAGTTAAATGAACTTCTTCGCCGCGAACGAAAACCTGATAAGTTGCCAGGTCAATATGAAAATCGCCGATTTCCAGGACAGTTTCTTCCTGCTTTTTGACTTGATTCGAACGCCTCAAGCCTGCCCTCACCCTGGCCAGAAGCTCATCCATTCCAAATGGTTTTGTAATGTAATCATCGGCTCCGGCATCGAGCGCCTCTACTTTGGTTTTCTCTTCACCCTTGACTGAAAGGACAATTATCGGGACCTGAGTAAACTTGCGAAGCCTGCGGCAAAGCTCTAGTCCGCTGACTTCAGGCATTGATAGATCAGTAATGACGAGGTCGGGCTGAAAATCGTTGAAAGTTTCAAGGGCGCTCAGGCCATCGGCGGCCGTCCGGACTTCATAGTGATGGGCTGAGAGAGTTCTGCGCAGTGCCCAGGTAATCTGCGCTTCATCATCTACTATAAGTATTTTTTTTACTTCATTCATCGCCAATTGGTATTAAAAAAACAAAGCGTGCACCACTGCCTTCGGCTCTTTCAGCTACCCAGATTTTGCCGCCATGTGCTTCAATTATACCCTTGGCTATCGCTAATCCAAGCCCCATTCCCTTTGCCTTGCTTTCTGACTTTTCAATGCGAAAGAATTTATCAAAAATCTTTTCGCGAAACTCTTTCGGAACCCCCGGGCCATGATCTGCTACGGCAATCTCTACAATGCCCTCTTGGCTTTGCTTTACAGAAATCTCGATCGGCGCCTCGGCAGGTGAATATTTTGCAGCATTGTCGAGCAGAGTATAAATCACCTCTGCAAGCGCTTTAGAATCTACACGCACGAGTGGCAGATTTTCTTCCAGATTTATTTTTATCCTTCTTCCCTTAAGCATCCTTTCGGCGCGTGACAGCGCGGCTTCGATAATCTCGGGAATCTCTTCCCACCCAAGCCTCAGCCCGAATGCACCGGCCTCGATCTGCGCCAGTTCTACCAGACCCTCAATAAAATCATTCAGCCGATTGGTTTCTTTGACGATGGTCTCCAGAAATTCTTTTTTGCTTTGCAAATCAAGCTCGAGATTTTGGTGCTCGGACTCATTCTCGAGCAGCGCAGTAGCAAGGACTTTTATCGAAGTCAAAGGTGTTCGTAAATCATGTGTTACGGCGTCCAGCAAAGCTGTTTTAAGTTTTTCACTCTGCCGAAGCGCTTCTGCCTCGCTTGCTTTGGCAAAGGCAGATTTTAATTCTTCGTAGAGTGCTTCTATTTTCTTTTTCTGCATCTGGGCTTCATCAGCACGCCGTCTGGCATAAGAAGAAAGCTGGCCTGCGATCATAGCCGTTATGAAAAAAGCAGCAAACGCAATCCAGTTCTGAGGGTCTGCAATCGTCAGTGTGTACAAGGGTGGCAGGAAAAAATAATTGAAAGAAAGAACACCCAACACCGAAGCAAGTAGCGCGGGACGGCTGCCGGCAGCTGTAGCAACGATAAGCACTACAAGCAAAAGGCATAGCGCCACAGTCGTAGAGTTGATGTGAGTCTGAAATGGCGCAAGTGCAAGTGTGATCAACCCGATGCCAAAGATTGCAGCAAGATAACCCAGGAGCTTGTTGGCTTTTCCAAATTGCGCCATCTCTAGTTTAGAGTATAATGCGCCAATTGCTGACATGCATAGCTCAGTTTAATGTTGCAACACTCGTCGGTTAATTGCTGTATCAAATTGCAGGATTTAAATGAAGGCAAATTAAACAGCAGGCGAATAATTCGCATTGTCTGCTGCTCTTGAATCTTAAGTTGATTTTTCTTTTGGCAGTAAACTGTATTAAACCCCAAAAATATCTTTTCGCTCTCGGATTAGTTCTTCACATTTGGCATCGTACCGGATCACCACTACTCTATAACCTTTTTTCATCAGTTCATCTCTGATTGTCTTATCCCTTTCCTTCTGTCCTGGGCTGTCATGAACTGTTCCATCACAAAAGATGCATACTTTATTTCTCTCGTAATAAAAATCAGCCACACAGTTTGGATTAGCAATCTTTTGTTGAGCTCTATCGGGGAGGTGAGCTCCTAAGCTTTCAAGCGCTTTCAAAAATTTAATCTCAAGCTCTGAATTTTTATCTACGCGTTCTCTCAGCCAAGCTATTTGCTCCTTGTATGATCTGCCGCCAGTTCGCACTTGAGCCTTTCCATTTGTCAGGCTCAACAAAAACTCGCTAATCTTTCGTCTATTTATCAACATTGCATTTGTTTGATTTGTAAAACTTAAAAGGCATTCATAACATGCAACTTCACAGTGTGGATACAAATCTTCACCTTTTTCATTGAAATGACAGCGTAACAATGCTTCTTTAGCTACGAGGCCTATTGCGTTTACTTCATACATTAAACTTTCTAACACACCACATCCGCCCTCGCTAGCTTCGTAATAAAGCAATGAAAGGTTTGCTCCTTTGCCCAACATCATGCTGGAAATCTCGCTTTCGTCTATACCAAATGCCTGCTCGATTCCTCGTTGCAGAGCGTATTGCATGCTGGGTGTAAATTCTTTGTCATTTTGAATATCCTCGTTCAGAAATTTAATAAGCAGGATATTCTGTGTGTCCTGAACGGCCAGAAACACACGTGTTGCACCATTAACTCTTTCAATCCTTCCGTTTGCGAAATTAACTAAAAAACCTCTATTATTATCCTCTCTAAATCCGCTGTTTATACCCAGCAGAGTTGCCGCAGGTGCATAAATCATACGTAAAAGCGGCTCACCATCTACGACGACATCAGCTTCGATCTTATTTTGCCCGTCTGCGGTAGGAGAAAATTGATACGAAATATCAATTTTGTATCCAAGCCGCCTTCTTTCTTCCTCATTAGATGTTATTCGATCTCGACGGACGGTCGAAACATTTGTCATTGTAAGCAAACTTACCAAATTATAATTTCCTCCTTCGAAACGTGTGCGGCATGATTCGCAAACATCATTTTCTTCATTATTAAATGCACCGCATTCGTTACAGATAATCCTTTTGTAACGCAAATTTTCCAGTTGGTCTAAAGTGGCTCGGAATGAATCTACTTTCCACCGCGAGCCTTCGTGATAAATGATATTTTCTGGTGCGAATTCCTTAAGGGCGATGCTCCGAGCTCTTGAAATAAACTCTCCGTCACCACGGCTTACCCAAGCGCGTAATGGAAGTTTAGGAAAATTGTACCCCGGAAGAAATCCTTCAGTTGCAAGGTAACGATAAGGGTAAAAATCGCCTTCTTCCCTTGCAACATTTTGCTGGAAGAGAAGATCTATTTGTCGTCTTGCTTCTCGCAATCTTTTATCTGCCTTTTGTTGCGCGTCCCTATCAATATTTTGCTTTAATTCATCTGCTGCTTCGTTTCTTTGTGTATCAGCAAACCTATACAATTCACGCCAACGGTCAAAGGACCTGTTAAAATTCTCTGCCGCCTCGTTAACAATTTCACTGATTCTATTTTCGTCGATATTCAATGCTGCCTTAACGCTTCTTATCAGATCTTCTTGGGGCTTAGTTTTTAGTTTAATCTGCTCAGCTATATTGTCTTTAAGCGGATATTCATCTCGCTCTAAGTCCAATAATTCATTGAT
>DATLZX010000308.1:0-3241 GCA_035573795.1 Pyrinomonadaceae bacterium
TGTAAACATCGCTGACAGGAGAGATTTAAGTAAATCTGATTCTTCCCAAACAGACAGCGGCTCAGTAGAGCTGAAAGCGAAAATGCCAGGCAAGGTTGTTAAAGTACTTCGGCAAATCGGCGATGAAGTGCAAGCAGGCGAAGGCATTTTGATTATCGAAGCTATGAAAATGCAAAATGAGCTCTCCTCGCCCAAAAATGGCAAAATCATTGATCTGCCCGTAGCAGACGGAGCAACCGTCGCTGCCGGCCAAAAGCTGGTTGTTAGCTTGAAGTATGATCGCTTAAGCTACTGCTTAGCTTTTCGCTGCCCAAAATTAGTTTTCCAATCCAGACCAATTTTTCCCCAATTAAATTTCAGCCTTTACGAAACTTTTGAATTTCTCATGCTGCAAGAGCGTTCGACTGTATTGCAATGTTTAATTGCACGTTTCGCAGCATAGAAATAGAATCCATCATTTTTTGAAACTGACTCAATGTTAATGATTGCGGGCCATCTGAAAGGGCTTTATCTGGCTCCGGGTGGACCTCGACCATCACACCGTCTGCCCCGATTGCAATTGAAGCCAGCGCACAGCTTGGCACTATACTTCTTCGGCCGGTTGCATGTGATGGATCAACAATTACAGGGAATTTTGTTGTCTCTTTCAGAAAAGCAACCGTTGCAAGATCAAGCGTATTCCGCAAAACATTATCAAACGACCTGATACCGCGTTCACACAAGATTACCTGATCATTTCCGCCGGCTAGGATGTAATCAGCGGCACTCAACCATTCCTTAACTGTTGCGGCAGCGCCTCTTTTCAAAAGTATAGGTTTTCTGATTTGGCCAAGTCTTTTTAGCAGCGCAAAATTCTGCATATTTCTTGCCCCAACCTGGACAATGTCTGCTATTTCAGCTACAGCCTGTATATCGAATTCGCTCATTACCTCTGTTATGACAGGCAGATTGTATTTATCTCCGGCCTCTCTGAGCAATTCAAGGCCTTTATATCCCAAGCCCTGAAAATCGAATGGAGAGGTTCTCGGCTTGAAAGCGCCGCCTCTTAGAATAGCCCCGCCTGATTTGGCAACAGCCTCTGCTGTAGTAAAGAGCTGGTCTTTCGATTCAATACTGCAGGGGCCTGCAATTACAACTGCATTGCCGCCGCCGATTTTAACTTTACCTACTTGTATGACCTGCCTGGGCGTAGCCGTTGTGGCCCTTGCGCCAGGGGTCAGCCTTCCGCAATCTGTTTTACTTGTGTCCATGATTTTTGTTTTGTGTGCTTTAACTTTAAGTCGATTTTTTTTGTAATTTATTAAAATTATTCCGGCAATTTGAAAATCTCGAATTGGGTCCAATTAACTTCATGGTTTGCGATATTTTCTGCAAGGATTTTCGCACCGGATCGCTCAGCAAAACCATGGCTTACGATGCAAGCAGTTGCCGGATCACCTTTTGCCAAAACGATCTGCAACGCAGTGGCGGTATCGGAAGCATCAGTAAATCTGACTTGTCCTAAAGACTCCAGAAAGTTACTGCATTGCATGATTGCCGCAGGATGTGAAACTACCTCTTTAATCAAAGTAAGGTGAGAGTTATAAATTCCGGCAAGACAGTGCCTGATCTCGAGCCTGCAAATTCCAATCTGCTCCAGCTCGGAGCCCTCTACTGCTTTTACCGCTTCGGAAATTTTGCCAATAATAGAATTTTTGATCGGCAGCAGGCAGTAACGGGCAATTCCTTCTTTTACCTTATTCACCGCCTCGATAAAGTTTTTCGCTTCAATCAATGCGGCATCGTCGCCAAAGTATTCTCTCACAGCATCGCTGGCATAGCTGCCATAGATACCGGCTATTGCGACTAACGGTTTTTGTTCCCGTAATGAAGTGCTCTTCATCATCGGAGCGTTGCTCATTGCAGGGCCTCCTGCAGCTTTCTTGATTCACGGATAATCCGCGCATAGATTCTGAGCAAGGATGCCTCAGGAATGTAGCCATTATTTTCTGCAATGATTCTTTTGAAAACCTCTTTTTCGCGGTCGAGATCAACCGGCGGAACACCATTATTTGCTTTAAGCCGGGCTATCTTTCTTACTTCAGCCGCCCTTCGGTTAAGAAGAGTAACTATCTGTTCATCGATCGAGTCTATTACTTTTCTGCATTCTTCTAATTCCATATCTTTTATTAATGAAACAAAATTTGTGGTGATAAAACTTAAGCGGCCGTAAGCTTTTTTAACTTACGGCCGCTTGTCTGCTTCTAAACTTATTTGTACATTCAGATTAAACAGACTCCGGCCGCTTTACCGTAAAAGTAAAAATATGCGAAACCGAAGTTGTTAATCTGTCTGAAATTCATATCGAGTGAGCCAAAATCAAAAACTCCCCGTTCAATTTCAAAATATCCATTTCAAAAATTATTGTCAAGAGATATTTTAGATTCATTCTAATTTTTATGCTTATAGGACTATAACTCAAACTGATAATATTTTATCTATAGCGTCATTTAATTCATTTTGTGCGTTAGACAGAAAATCTTCGACAATTTTTAGCCACTCGAGATCCTCTTTTTCACGCGTTCTTTCAACGGCCAAAGCTCTTCTCACCTCATCCGGAGAAGGCCCGCCCAGGATATTTCTTACTTCGACAAAATGCTTTGGGGAAAAAGTTTCGGTAATCTCCTCCTGGCTCATGGAAAGTTCATTCCCGGTTTCAGCCTTGAAAATCCGGCGAATCGAATCTGCCCTAAGCTCCTCGCCACCTTCAAGAGCTGCTGCAATGGCTTTAGCCACTATTCGATGCGCCTGCCTGAATGAGATGCCTTCACGCCGTACCAAAGTATCTGCCAGTTCAGTTGCTGTTATGAAATTTTCACCTGCTTTGGCTTCCATTTTAGCTATATCGAATTTAGCATTCCTAAGCGACGCGCCAAGCAGGTTTGCAGATCTGACAGCATTTTTTAGCGAAATCAATATCAAAGGCTGAAGGTCGTCTTCCACATCATTGATATCGCCAAAAGGCGTATTATGAACTGCTGTAAAAACTCCAAGAGATTCACCTAATGCCCTGCTGGCAATCGCCCTGACATGTTCCAAAGCAACCGGGTTTCTTTTTTGCGGCATGATGGACGAACCCTGGACAAAGCCATCCGGCAACCTGATAATCCTGAATTCATCCATTGCCATCAATAAGAACTCTTGCGTGATCTTACCCAAAGTCAATAAAAATACATTTGCTGCAGCCAGCAGCTCTGCAAAA
>DATLZX010000309.1:0-7159 GCA_035573795.1 Pyrinomonadaceae bacterium
CTTTTTACATCAAGAGCCGAAGCCAGATTGACCTTAAGGCATGATAACGCCGATAGAAGGCTTACACCGATCGGTAAGGAAATCGGCCTGGTTGATGACACAGACTGGGAAAGGTTTAATTCAAGAAGAAATCGCCTCTCCAGTTTATCGAAAGCAATGTCAGAGACCAGATATACAAGGTCTTCGCCTCAATACGCCGCAACCAGAGAACTTTTGGGCGGCGACCTGGGAGACGCTTTTACACTTTCCCAATTGGCCCTAAGGCAGAACGTAACTCCGGAATTAATCAGAAAACTTCTGCCTAATGAAATTGCCGGTGAAGTTTCCAATCAGGAAATTTCGAGCGTCCTGGCGGATGAACTCTATGCCGGCTATATCGAAAAGCAAAAACAGGCCTCTGAGAGAGTAAACCATTTTGATTCGCTCAGGCTGCCGGAAAGTATGGATTTTCGCGAAATCAGAGGCCTTTCAAATGAAATGATCGAAAGGCTTGAAAGGGCAAGGCCGAGCACCTTTGGCCAGGTCAGGACGATCAGCGGGCTGACCCCTGCTGCAATTTCGGCCGTACTTGTTCACCTTACGGCCAAGCGCCACCAAACCGCAGCCTAGATTACCCACCCGAAGTTTCCCTATCAAAACCAAATTGTGGAACGTTCCACAATTTTTTATTCCGAACTTTGTTTTCAGGCGGCTCAGGTTATAGAATTTTGTGGAACGTTCCACAAAACCTTTAATCAGGGTACGATGATTTTTCTATAATTCTTTGACAGAAAACAGAATCCTCTGGCAAAAAAGCAAAAAAGAGCGAAAAAGCAGAAAAAAGGCAGTAAATGATGGGAAAATAATGGAAAAAACGGGAAAATCCCTGATTTCTTGAAAATAAATAATTGAACGGAAAAATTCCGAATGGGAAAGATAATCGCAGTAGGCAATCAAAAAGGCGGTGTAGGCAAGACTACGACGGCAATAAATCTGGCGGCAGCGATAGCCGTTAATGAGCTGAAAGTTTTATTGGTGGATTCCGATCCGCAGGCAAACGCAACCAGCGGCAGCGGGGCTGATTTTACTAATTCCGAAGGCTCTTTATACGAAGTGATTGCCGGCTCGGTTGAAATTGGCCGGGCAATTTTGCCAACGGAGCTGCCTCTTCTTTATTTATTGCCGGCCAGTAAGAATCTTGCAGGCCTGGAAATCGAACTGGCGGAGGATGAAAATCGGGCTAATGTATTGAAGGCAGTGCTCGAGCCAATCAGGGAAAATTACGATTTTATAATCGTTGATTGTCCGCCAAGCCTCGGGATTTTGACATTGAACGGACTGACGGCGGCCGATTCGATCATTGTTCCGGTACAATGCGAATATTTCGCCCTGGAAGGAGTTGCAGAGCTTTTCGAGACGCTGGAAATGGTAAAAAGCCGGCTCAATAATAATCTGACGGTCGAAGGCCTTTTGCTAACAATGTACGATGAACGGACAAACCTTTCTTCCGCCGTTGCGGGTGAATTGCGAAGCCATTATTCAGACCATGTTTTCCGGACAGTAATTCCACGCAATGTAAGGCTTGCCGAGGCTCCGAGCTACGGAAAGCCAATAATCCTGTACGATATCAAATCAAAAGGTGCAGAAAGTTATCTGGAACTTGCAAGGGAGATAATAAACAATGGCAAGACAACCATTGGGACGTGGGCTTAGTGCCCTTTTGGGAGAAAAGAAGCCGCCGGCGAATCAATCGGCAGCGGAATCGGCTCCGGTAAGCGAGGTTGACACAGATTTGCTTGAGCCGAATCCCGATCAGCCAAGAAGCCGATTTACAGAAAGCACTCTATACGAGCTTGCCAAATCCATCGAGGCAAACGGGCTGGTACAGCCGATTTTAGTCAGAAAAAATGGCAAGAGGTATCAGATCATTGCCGGAGAAAGGCGTTGGCGGGCGGCACAAATTGCCGGGGTGAGAAAAGTTCCGGTTGTAATCAGGGATATCCCGAACGACAAGCTGCTAGAGATAGCGCTTATCGAAAATATACAAAGGGAGGAATTGAATCCGGTTGAGGAAGCCAAAGCTTACCGCAAACTAATTGATAAGATTGGACTTACGCAGGAGGAGCTATCTGAAAGGGTTGGCCGTGAGCGAAGCCTGATTGCCACCTCTTTGAGGCTTTTGAAGCTGCCGGATGAGGTTTTGGAGCTCCTGGAGACGGGAAAATTGTCTGCAGGGCATGGCAGGGCGCTGCTTTTGACAGACGATCGCGGCAAGCAGATCGAGGCCGCAATGGAAATAGTCGAAAAAGGGCTTTCCGTGAGAGATGCCGAGCGGCTTTTACGCTCCGCAGGCAGGCAGAAAAAGCAAACAAGAGCGGCAAAGCCAACTCAAAACAAAGATCCGAATCTGAGATTGGCCGAAACGAAATTGATGCGTTCGCTGGGTACTTCAGTCAGGATAAATCCAATGAGCGGCAGCAAGGGCACAATCGAGATCGAGTATTACAGCGACGACCATTTACAAAGCCTTTATGACAGGCTATTGAATTCAAAGGAGGCGTAAACCATTGATGGCAAAGCGTTTAACGCAAATGGTGAGCTGCGCCGGCTGAGTGGCTAAACTCTCGCCAAGCGACCTTGCCCAGGTACTGGGCAAGCTGCCGAAGCAGGATTTTGAGAACGTTATCGTTGGTTTTGAAACGGCTGACGATGCGGCAGTGGTGCGCCTTGGCGAGGGTGAGACGGCAATAGTGCAGACGGTTGATTTCTTTACGCCTGTCTTTGACGAGCCGAGAGTTTATGGCCGGGCTGCGGCGGTAAATGCCCTGAACGATGTTTATGCAATGGGAGGAAGGCCGCTTTCGGCTCTTTCGATAGTTTGTTATCCACAAAAGGGAGACCTGGAACTGCTTGGAGAGATCTTGCTTGGCGGACAGGAGGCAATGAATGCGGATGCGGTTCCGGTGGTCGGCGGGCATTCGGTAGATGATGCCGAGATCAAAATCGGCTATGCGGTAACAGGCTTGATCAATGCAAACGGTGTTATAAAAAATGCCGGAGCAAGGCCCGGAGATGTGCTTGTACTGACAAAGCCGCTTGGCACCGGCGCAATTACAACGGCCATCAAGAATGAAAAAGCCGAGGAAGATTCAGTTTCAGAGCTCAGGAAAGTGCTTACACATTCAGCGCTTGCCGCATCAAAAGCAATGGTAGAGACAGGAGTAAGCGCCTGTACGGACATTACGGGATTCGGGCTGCTGGGACATGCTTTTGAGATGGCAAAGGCCAGCGGCGTTACTTTGAGAATCAGGCAAGAGGATGTGCCTTTTATGAAAAAGGCTTTGGAATACATTGAAGCCGGAATGCTGACCAGAGGCGATAAGAACAACCGCAATTACGTCGGAGACAATGTATTTTTCGACAAAGGAATCTCTGCTGTAATGCAAAGCGCTTTATTCGACCCGCAAACGGCTGGCGGACTGCTGATAAGCGTTCCTGAAGAAAGATGCGGGCTATTACTGGAAAAAATCCGTAAAGAGGAAGCAAAGCTGGGAAGAGAAGGATTCGAGCCGGCAGTGATTGGAAGCGTAGAGGAAAAAAGCGATACAATGATCATAGTCGAGTAATCAGCCGAGCAGTTAGTTGAAAATACAGTCGGAAGACAGCCCGGAAAAATATTTTTTGCATTGATATAACTCCTCTAGAGGACATAAAAAAAGAGGATCGGGAAAAAAATCTGTGGAGCCAGGATTCGCATTCATACTCGAAACAATCGGTACACCAGAGCTGCTTTTGATCGGTGTAGTTGCATTGATATTCTTAGGCCCGAGGCAGCTGCCTGTGATCGCAAGGAAAATCGGCCGGGCAATGGCGGAATTCAGGGCTGCAGCAAGCGAATTCAGGGAAACCTGGGAAAGAGAGGTAGATTTCGAACAAGAGGCTAAAGCAATGCGGGAAGAATTTCTGGGAGCCTCGAATGATTTTCAAACAGACGATAACCGGACTATAGGAAAACCGATAGCAGTAGAGAAAAAGCAGCTTGCGGCCGCAGAAAATGGCGAAGAAAATGGCTTTGAGGCGGATAATAAAAGCCAAGCTTTGAGAGAATCTGCCGTGCCGGAAGACAGAACGGCAGCTTTTGAGCCAGGCGATGAAAGAAAGTTTTATGATGAAAGGAAAGAAATCGAGCCGCCGAGCATAAAAACGACTGCGGGCAAATCCATTAACCAAACGGAGTTCAAGACAAACGAAGAAGGCATTACATCAGAAGAAATTCCTGAAAAGAGCCACTCACCCAAAGCAGAAGACACATTTCCAACAAAAGAATCATCAGGAGAACTATCGCCCGAACTCGACAAACGTAACTGGCTGTGAAATTCATCAACAAAGCTAATAGAAGCAGCAGCAATGCAAGTATGTCGTTTCTGGAGCATCTGGACGAGCTCAGGCGGCGTCTGATCAGGATATTTCTGTTTTTAACGGTGTCTTTCCTGGTTTGCTGGTTTTTTTCGGACAGGATTTACAATTTTTTGAGTATTCCGATAAGGCGGGCAATATCCGAGGCCGAACGTAAAGAGATACCCATAGAGGGTTTGAGCGGCGAAGAAAAGCTGGTCTCGATTACAGAGGCAAGCGAGGGACAGGCCGGAAGATATGTTTTTTCATCGCCGGCACAGATTGGAGGTGCCGTAATCGAGGCCGGAGCATCCGTTGCAGCGAGGGTAGCCAAGGATAAAGAGGGCCGGATCGGGCTTTTTACTACTGAGCCGCTTTTTACTGACAATGCCGTAATACCGGCAGGAGTCAGGCTGCCGGTAGAGATCGAGCCCGGAGCCGAGCCGCCCCCGCCGAATGAGGAGAAAATGATTGTAACTACGGCATTTGAGCCTTTCTCGCTGTATGTTACGGTCTCACTTTATACGGCGATAGCCGTTTCGATTCCTTTCCTGCTTTTTCAAATCTGGGGATTTGTTTCGCCGGCCCTCTACGAGCATGAGAGGGCTTATGTTACGCCATTCATTCTTTTATCGAGCATTTCATTTGTGGTAGGAGCAGGGTTTGCCTATTACGTACTGTTTCCGCCAGCGGCAAGATATCTGCTCGGGCTGGGCAGCGACTTCAGAATACTGCTGAAAGCGAGCGATTATCTCGACTTCATACTATTGATAATGCTGGCAATGGGAATCATTTTTCAAATGCCGGCAGTAGCCTATGTTTTGGCCAGGATCGGGCTGATATCGGCCGGAATGATGATTAGGTTCTGGAAGCCGGCAATAATCATAATTCTTGTAGTTGCAGCGGTTGCGTCGCCAACGAGCGATATTCCAAACATGCTTTTGTTTGCGGCTCCGATGGTGGCACTTTATGTGGTTTCGATCTTCATAGCCTGGTTTTTCGGCAGGAAACGGACAAAAGAGCCGCAAGCTGAAGGATAACTTCAATACATTCAGTAAATCCGGATAGTTAAATATGCCGGCAATAAAAGATCAGGGCAGTAAAAGGCGGGTAAAATTTGGGGAAAATCAAAGATTTTGGCGTCGGCGGATACAACCAAAAAGGAAGCTCTGCCATCTTGAATAAAGTCAGGCGGCATTGTCCGCACAAAGCGAACTTATAAAACAAACCTAGGATTTGATGAAGGCAAACTAAACCGGGGCTGAGGTTTAGGGCGAGGCAAAGCTGATAGCTTTGTATTGATTTATTTTTAGAATAGAGAAAGACGCTAAGCTAAGAAAGATTTTAAGTATAGAGAAAGATTCTAAATTACAGAGAAAGATTCTGAGAAAGGAAAAAGTCACATAATTTGGCAAAAAAGTATTAAATAAACCGCACCGAATTCTGTTAAAATAAAAATTTGCAACTTTTGAATATTTGACTAAGGGGATGTCTGCAAGATTTTTGCAGTTAAAAAATCGGGCAGATATCAAGAAGCAAACTTAACCAAAACATTTTTCAAAACGTCTGAGGGATTATGCAGGTATCAAGGCATTTAGGAAAAATCTCATTGTTGCTGAGTCTGACTTTGGGTGTTGGCGTTATTTCCGGTTTTTCACAGGGTGGCAAAGGCACAGATAAACCGACCGAAGATATAACCAACAAGCCACGCAATGTAAAGCCTGAGCTAAAAGATGTTTATAAAAAATGGCTCAATACGGACGTTGCGCCGATAATCACCAAAGAGGAAAGGCGGGCGTTTATGGCATTGCAGACCGACGAAGAAAGAGAGAATTTCATAGAGAATTTCTGGCGCCGAAGAGACCCAAACCCCGATACTGAAGAAAATGAATACAGAGAAGAGTATTACGAAAGGGTAGCTTATGCCAATGAGCACTTCACCTCAGGTATTCCCGGATGGAAAACCGACCGGGGCAGAATCTACATCGCCTGGGGCAAGCCGGATTCGATAGAATCGCACCCGAGCGGCGGTGCTTATGACAGGCCAAGCTGGGAAGGCGGCGGCACGACGACAACGTATCCATTCGAGATCTGGTTTTATCGTCATTTGGAGGGAGTTGGCGACGGTATAGAAATCGAGTTTGTTGACCCTACCGGAACCGGCGAATACAGGATAGCCCGCAGTCCATATGAAAAAGACGCTCTGTTGATGGTGCCCGGAGCAGGATTGACATTGGCAGAGAGCCTGGGGCTTGCTGACAAGGCAGACCGAATTACCGGGGTCAATTCAAATAACACATTCTTACGTGAGCAGGATATGCCATTCAGGCGGCTCGAGATCATTACTGCCCTGGAGAGGCCGCCACAAGTCAAATTCAGTGACCTTATGTCGGTTGCCTCGAGCGACTCAGGCGTATTGGATAACAACCCTCTACCATTCGATCTGAGAGTTGACTTTTTCCGTCAATCAGAGGACAGGGTAATCGCGGCAATAACAGTACAGACCGATAACCGCTCGCTTCAGTTCGAGGATGTAGGCGGGCTCAAACAGGCCAGGCTGAACATTTTTGGTAGGATTACGGCTGTTTCCGGCAAGAGGTCAGGCATTTTCGAGGATTCTGTTACTACAAACGCCACAACTGAGGAGCTTACGGAAATGAGAGAGCGAAAGTCAGTCTATCAAAAGGCAATCGCTCTTACTCCGGGAACTTATAAAGTTGATGTGGTGGTCAGAGATGTCGGAACAGGTAACAAGGGCGTTATTAGTCAGGGGTTTACAGTACCG
>DATLZX010000310.1:0-12870 GCA_035573795.1 Pyrinomonadaceae bacterium
GGAATCACGCAGGCTCTCAAAGGAAATTCTCTGCGACATCCTGCAGCCAAGAGCAGTCGAACTGTTGCAACATGTCGCTGCCGAAATTTCTAGACAGAGGCTGCAGATTCCAAGCGGTGTTGTATTGTGCGGAGGCGGCTCGATGATCAGGGGAATGGTTGAGATCGGCGAACAGATCTTTGATGCCCCGACGCGTCTTGGCTTTCCTTCAACGGATGGGTTTGGTGGCTTGATTGGAGAAATATCGAATCCGGCATGGGCTACGGCATGCGGGCTAGCCTCTATCTCAATCAAAAATCAACTGCGCGAACAAAGCACCGGCCGCAGCTCCACTGCAAAGCGCGTCGTAAGATGGCTTGAAGGATTTCGTGAAAAATTACGCTCCTGATGCATTTTATTACTGGATTTTTACCACAAATCGTTGTATGCTATTTGCCCGTTAGCACAATATCTTGTTTTGCTCACAAATGCTCGATTTTCTAGTTCAAAGGCAGTAAAAATTGCAGATTTCATAGAATTTTGAAATTAGAAATCACAATTTCAGCGTGAGTTTTCCAAATTTAGCCATAAAGAGCAAAGTTCAAATGACGTAAAAGATTACTTAGGTTTTTTATTCGCGAGCAAGCAGAAAAAAATTGAGATTAGGAAAAAATAATGAATAACGGCAGCATAAGAATGTTTATAGACGATCCGCCAATTACGGGAGCAAATATCAAAGTGATCGGCGTAGGCGGTGGAGGCGGCAACGTCGTCAACCGCATGATCGAGGCCGGCATCAAGGGCGTTGACTTCATTGTTGCAAATACTGATCTGCAGGCGTTAAATGCCTCAAAAGCGCCGATTAAAATCCAACTTGGCGCAAGGTCAACCCGTGGCCTTGGGGCCGGAGCTAATCCTGAGGTAGGACGCTCGGCCGCCCTGGAAGATCATGAAAAGCTGCTTGAAGTATTGGAAGGCGCAGACATGGTGTTTGTAACGGCCGGCCTTGGCGGCGGCACAGGCACAGGTGCAGCGCCGATTGTTGCTAGCCTTGCCGTGGAACTTAATGCTTTGACAGTGGCAGTCGTTACCAAGCCATTCGATTTCGAGGGCACGCGTAGGATGAGAATGGCCGAAACTGGACTTGCCGAATTGCGCGGCTGCGTTGATACCATAATCACGATACCGAACACTAACCTCTTCGAATTGCAGGAGAATATATCCATTACTGACGCTTTTAGGCAGGCTGATGAAGTCCTTCTGCACGCTGTTCAGGGAATCACAGAACTGATAACCACCCCCGGCACTATCAATGTAGATTTTGCCGACGTCAGGACAGTGATGAAAGATGGCGGAGTAGCTCTGATGGGTGTCGGTATGGCAAAGGCCCCCGGAGCGCCTATTCAGGCAATGCGGGCGGCGCTGGATTACAAACTGCTCGAGGAAAACTCTATTGCAGGAGCCAAGGCAGCATTGATAAATGTTACTTGCGGGCCAAACGTGCCTTTGGTGGAAATTCGCGATGCGATGTCTATGGTGGAATCCGAAGCTGACAGAGATGCCGATATCATCTGGGGTACTGTAATTAGGGATGATATGCAAGATGAAGTCCGAATTACTTTGATAGCAACAGGCTTCGATGTTGCCGCCGCGGCAAGCAGGCCCGATTTTACACACAAGAGGGAAGCACAGATTGCTGTTGGTGCAGGAGCGATTGCCCCCGCTTCAGACCATCTGCCATCAGAGGATCTTGAAATACCGGCCTTTATCCGCAGGCAGGCAGATTAGACCATTTAAATAATTTATCCGGAGGATTTTTTCGACTCCAGAATTGTTAATAGCCGATTAAATTTAGGCTTGAGGAAAATTTTTGTGGCGGGCCCGCTCACTGCTTCCTTTTTAATTGAGCTTTAGTTATTTAGTTACTGGTAAGGTGGCCTTTATCCGTATTCGATTCAAACAATTGAGTTTCCTGCAAGTCTGAACTGCCTTTATTTTCACCATTTAAAAGTATCCGAACAAAGTCGAATCTTCAAATCCTTGCCGTGTCAGATGGCTCACAGGCTTTTTATTACTGTGAGTCATAATTTATTATTTGAGATGTGAGTGGCGAAAAAGCTTTCGATATCAGCAAGGGTGAACCTTTAAGGATTGGTTTGACAATGGGCGATCCGGCCGGCATCGGGCCGGAGATTGTAGTTAAAGCTATTTGCGATGATTCTTTGATGAGCTTGCTAAGGCAAGGCAATTGCGGGCTGTCAGTTTTTTGCGATTTTCGCACTTTGGAGCGTGCTGCCCAGATTGTGAAAATTGACAAATCCCTTCTACGCAAAGACAAAAGGATTGATTTTATAGATCTTCAAAATGTTGAGCCAGAACTGGGATTTGGCAAACCGTCATCCCATTCGGGTAAATCTTCCTATGAATACATAGAAAATGCTGTGATGGCATGGAAAAAAAGCGAAATTGATGCGCTAGTAACAGCGCCAATCAGCAAAGAAGCCCTGAAAATGGCCGGGATAAAATTTCCGGGACATACTGAATTGCTCGCCTGGCTACTCGATGCAGAAAAAGTTCTGATGAGTTTTTTTGCCGGCAGCCTGCGTACAGTTTTATTGAGCACGCATTTATCGTTGGCCGAAGCTATAAAAAAAGTCAAGAGAGACAATCTGAAAGAAGTTATAACTTTAGCCAACACTGAATTAAACAAGCTGCTTGGGAAAAAAGTGCGGCTCGCTGTTGCAGGCCTTAATCCTCACGCTTCAGAAAACGGGTTATTTGGTAAGGAAGAACAAGACGAGATTTTACCAGCCATAGAACACTGCCAGGCCGCAGGAATTGATGTAAGCGGCCCGTATCCGGCGGATACCATTTTTTTAAAGGCATTAGAAGGTGAATTTGATGCTGTTGTGGCGATGTACCATGACCAGGCCACTATACCAGTGAAAACCCTTGCTTTCAAACAGGCTGTAAATGTTACGCTTGGGCTCGGAATGATACGCACTAGCGTTGATCACGGTACGGCGTATGATATTGCAGGTAAAGGGGTTGCTGATCATACTAATCTGGTTTCGGCAATCAGCCTGGCCATTGAATTTGCCTCGATTCAGAAAGCTGAAAGTCAGGCAGGGATGTCGGGATAGAATGCAACCTGACTTCATGCCGATGGACAAATTTCTTGACCGAAAGGTTTTCAAGTGATAGTTTTGCAAGCATCGGAAAAGGATAAAAACATACAATAGAGACTAAAATAGATTGAAACTGGAGTAGCTAGGTGTCAAAAAGAAAATTATTATTGGCAGACGATTCGCCAACAATCCAAAAAGTCGTTAACCTGACCTTTGGTGATGAGGGTATCGAGGTAATTGCATTCGGCGATGGCGATTCGGCTCTGGCAGCGGTAGAAAGCGAGCGGCCTGACATAATCCTGGCAGACGTAAACATGCCGGGTGCAAATGGTTATCAGCTTTGCGCCGCCGTTAAACAAAAGGCGGAAACGGCTCATATTCCCGTTATTTTGCTTGTCGGCTCATTCGAGCCTTTTGATGAGGAAAAGGCTTTGAGCGTAGGCGCAAATGCTTATTTAACAAAACCGTTTCAATCTATCAGGCAATTGGTTGCTCGAGTGCGTGAGTTAATTTCACGGACTGCTGACGAAGTGATAAAGCAACATTTGCCCGAGCATCATCAGGTTGAAACTAATTCCGGAAGCATTGAAACTGAGACTCCTTCATCTCTTGAGGCGTATGATAACACGAGAGAGTCTGTCAGTCATGAATCAACCATTGAACCCGAAAACATCGAGTCTGAAACATCTGCACTTGATAAAAGCTCATCGCCCGGCACTGAAGCCGACGATATCGAAAGACTGTATTTGCAAAGCCTGGCCAGCGGCGAAAAAGAAACGCTTGGCGAAATTGGTATTGATGACGAGATCATAGAGGAAAGCTACAGTGCACCTGAGACTGCTCCGGTTGATTTCGAGCTTCCTGTAATCGAGGATGATGACGAAAAAGTTTTGGACGGCCCTTATCGCTTCGGTGAGTCAGACTATAAAGATCAAGAAGTATCAACCGAACACACTTTCGAAGATCGGCAATCTCCAAATGAATCTTTAAACCATGAGAAGACAAGATTAAGCGAGCCCAATCTCGACTTAGCAGAATATGAAGCCTCTTTGGCCGAAAACACAACCTTGAATCAGGATGTATCAGATTTGGGAAAGGGCTACTCAGAAAATTTGGTTTCTTACAGCGAATCAATATCCGAAGCTGAAACAGAGCCGCTAGACCAAAATTTGATTACAGAGGCCGGCAAGAATACTCTCGCGCAAACGGATACTAAGGAATACTTCATTGAATCGCAAAAAGACACTGCAGAACTAGGAGCATCATTCGATAAAGGAGGCGCCCTTTCAGAAGGCCTTCATACCAGTCCTGAAATCCTTTTCCGGCAGGAAAAAAGCGCCAGCGACATTGAAAGCGAAACAGCGGCAGGTTTTTCACGCAATAATTTTGAAGCGCAAGACAATGCTTTGGGACAAGCCTCTTCTGACACTGATAACCCAGTTTCTCAGGAAGTCTCAACCTCAAAAAATGAAATCTCGGCTGGCGATGCATCACACGCCACAGGACAAGCTGCAACAGGAACAGACTTCTATCAAACCAATCCTGCACTTGATGACCCCCTTGGAATTTTGACACCGGTAGCTACACGGCTCAGGCTGGTTGCTGAAAAAGAGGCAAAAGCCGAGGCCCAAAAGGTTATCAGTATTTCCGATGAACTCATAGAGCTTATTGCTGACCGGGTCGCAGAAAAGTTGCGGGGAAAAATCTAGATACAAAGCTCAAATAAAATACAAAACTTAATTGCCCGGTATTCTGTAATTAGAAATCGGGCAAATTTTGTTTTATTATTCGAAGTTTGCACATTCTTATTTATGGAGCTAGCAAAGGCATACAATCATCTCGAAGCAGAGCGTTCGCATTACCAGAAATGGGAAGAAACAGGCTGTTTCAGGCCAGAATTGAACCAAAACCCTGATGCGAAGCCATTTTCAATAGTTATCCCGCCACCTAACGTTACCGGCAGCCTGCATATGGGGCATGCACTGCAGCATACTTTAATGGATATCCTTATTCGAAGGAAGCGAATGCTCGGATACCGCACTTTATGGCTGCCCGGTACTGACCATGCAGGAATCTCGGTCCAAAGAAAAGTGGTTGAAAAAATCCGCAAAGAATTAGGCAAAACGCCGGCCGAGCTGGGCAGGGACGAATTTCTCAAACTTTGCTGGGAATGGAAGCAGCTTTACGGATATACAATAATCGAACAAATCAGGCGTGAGGGTGCCTCTGTTGATTGGACGCGGCATCGGTTTACTATGGATGAAGGCCTCTCAAAAGCTGTCCGTGCGGTTTTCTGCCGCCTTTATGAAGAAGGTCAAATTTATCGCGGGAAAAGAATCGTAAACTGGTGTCCACAGGATAAAACTGTTCTTTCGGATTTGGAGGTTAAAGAGGAGACACGATCTGACGGCAAATTGTATTTTCTAAAATATCCACTGACCGCAGAATTCGAAGGCAAATTCCTGGTAGTAGCCACAACTCGTCCTGAGACCATGCTGGGCGATGTTGCCGTTGCCGTAAATCCAAAAGATGAGCGTTATTCAAAGCTTATTGGAGCAACAATAGCATTGCCATTAACCGAAAGGCTGATTCCCGTAATCGCTGATGAATATGTTGATCGGCAGTTCGGAACCGGAGCGGTGAAAATTACGCCGGCTCACGATCCAAACGATTTCGAAGTCGCACTGCGGCACAATCTTGAGCCTTTGCTGGTGATGAATGACGATGGGTCAATGAATGAATCGGCCGGAAAAAGTTTTGCCGGTTTGGACAGATTCAAAGCTAGGGAGCTTGTAATCGAGAAATTCAATGAAGCAGGGTTGCTTGAAAAGATCGAAGATTATGAGTTGGTGCTGCCAATTTGTGAACGGTGCAAGACGATAGTGGAGCCCATTCTCTCTGAACAATGGTTTGTAAGGATGGACAAAATGCGGGATCTGGCGCTCGATCTGATCAAAAGCAAAGGCTTACCGAGATTTTCGCCTGATGTCCCGCACGCAAAGGTTTATACAAACTGGCTGGAGAATCTGAAGGATTGGACTATTTCCAGACAGCTCTGGTGGGGACACCGAATACCTGCCTGGTATGACAAAGACGGTAATTGCTTTGTTGCTGAAGACTTCGAGACCGCGGCAAAAAGGGCGGGCACAACAGAGCTCAAGCAGGATGAAGACGTACTTGATACATGGTTTTCGTCGGCACTTTGGCCATTTTCAACAATGGGCTGGGATGGTGAAGTTACCGAGACAGAAGACCTCGAAAGATATTTGCCATCTGATGTGCTGGTAACTGGCAGAGACATAATTTTTCTTTGGGTTTCCAGAATGGTAATGATGAGCCTGAAGTTCATTAACAGGCCACCTTTTTATGATGTAATAATTACAGGCACTGTTTTGGGAAGCGATGGCAAGCCAATGTCGAAATCCCGTAACAACGGCGTTGACCCGATTGAAATGTTCGACAAATACGGGGTAGACGCTACGCGGATCTACCTTGCTTCGATTGCTACAGGAGCAGACATTCGCTGGAACCCAACAATGATCGAAACCTACAGAAACTTTGCAAACAAAATTTGGAATGCAGCAAGGTTCTGTTTGATGAATTCCGAGGGTGCAGGCGTTTTAACCGGCCTCGAGCAAGTAATTGAAAGCAATACGATCGAAAACGAAGATTCAAAACTCCGTAACGTAATTGACCGATGGATAGTTTCACGCCTTAATCAGGCAGCTGAGAGCATAAACAAAGCGCTTGATAGTTACCAGTTTCATGAGGCAGCACAAACGCTTTATCATTTCTTCTGGGATGAGTTCTGCGATTGGTATATCGAACTGGTCAAGGATGAACTTAGCAGTGAAGGCGAGGGCGCTTTGGCAGCACGTTCCAGGATTTTAACGGTTCTGGAAAGAGCTCTGAGGCTTTTGCATCCATTTATGCCCTTTATCACCGAGGAGATTTGGCAAAAGTTGCCCGGAACATCAGCAGTGCTGCATAACCCGGCTTATAGCCATGCTGAGAAATCCATAATGCTTTCTGATTTTCCTGTTTCTGACTCGGCATTGATTGATAAAGAGGCCGAGAAGCAGGTAGAGCTGATGATAGAATTTATACGGCAGGTAAGAAACATCAGGACGGAACTCAACATAAAGCCGTCTGACAGGATTGGAATCCAAGTTTCGCTAAAAGACCAGGCAGGCTCTGTTCTGATCTATCATCAGGACAAAATCAAGAAGCTTGCAAGGATTTCTGATTTCGATGTTGTGGACAGAATCACTGCACCTAAAGCCTCTGCCCGCGGTGTGATTGCACAAGGAGCAGAATTTGCCGTTCCGCTTGAGGGATTGATTGACTTCGATGAGGAGCGTCGCAGGCTCATTTCAGCAATTGAAAAGGCTGAGAAGGAACTAATCAAGGTCGAGGGCCAGTTGTCGAATCCTGCTTTTGTAGCAAATGCTCCTGAAGAGAAGGTAAACCAGCTCGCCATTCGCAGGGACGAACTCAAGGTCAAAATAATGAAAACAAAGGAAAATCTGGAGGCTTTGTCCTAAATGTATCGAATTGACAATGCCGAGCTGCTAACAGCAATCGGCCAGTTCATTGCTGAAGATGTCGGCCGCGGTGACATCACAACCTCTGCAACTGTTCCTCCTAATCTGGCAGCAATTGGAAGATTCCTTGCAAAAGAATCACTTGTAATTTGCGGGCTTGAGATTGCAGAAGCCGTTTTTGCAAGCCTGGACAGCGGTGTTCCGGAGATTGAGTCTGACTATTCCGATGGAGACGAGGTTGAAGCCGGTACGGTCATCGGCACCTTGAAAGGGTTTGCTGACGTATTACTTATTGGGGAGCGTGTTGCATTGAACCTGATTCAGAGAATGAGCGGCATTGCTACACTGACCCGCCAATATGTAAAAGCTATCGAAGGGACAAATGCTGCCATTGTTGATACCAGAAAAACGACTCCCGGATTGCGGATTCTGGAAAAATACGCCGTAACTGTAGGTGGCGGCAAAAATCACCGGATGGGGCTAGATGATGGGGTTTTGATAAAGGATAACCATATTGCCCTGGCTGGCGGTGTAACAGAGGCAGTTACTGCCGCTAAAAAACGTGTCGGACATCTGCATAAAATAGAAGTCGAGATAACTAACTGGGCACAGTTGCGCGAAGCCATCGAAGCAGGGGCTGACATCATCCTGATTGACAATCAGACACCTGAAGAAGCAGCCAAGCTGGTGCAGATGGCAAGAGATCTCAACCCAAAAGTTTTGATAGAGGCTTCAGGCGGTATGCAGCTGGATAGAGTAAGGAGCTATGCCGAAGCCGGCGTTGACCTGATTTCGGTAGGAAGGCTGACTCATTCCGCCAGGGCAATGGACATATCATTCAAGATTACGCTTCTGTGATGTCAAGACCTTGCGTTTTTAGTATGAAGATTTTGTTTTTGTAATGAAAAGATTTTGATTTTGTATTTTCTTGAGTAATAGACCTTTTTGACTGAGACCTTTTTGTTCGAATCTAGCGAGTGCTAAAGGCAAAGGATTTTAATGGCCGGAGCTGCCAAGTAGTTCGGCTTTTTTGCTCAACGACAAGATCAAAATTATCAAAATCAATACCAATGTAGCCGCAATGCCTCCTTCAAGCCCATAAATGCCGCCAGTTATCCATTCCGGCCCATTGTCCATTTCGATTAAGAAAGGTGACTGTGTCAGAGCGGTTATCCCGCTTACTTCGACTCCAAAAAAAGCAGTCTGAAACCAATTCCACGAAAAGTGCATTGAAATTGGCAACCAGAGGCTTCGAGTTCTCAAATATCCAATCGAAAACCAAATACCAGCTAACAAGGTATTCAAAGTAGAGATGATTCCAGGATTCGGGTTGAGCAGATGTATTGCTGCAAAAAGAATTGACGAAATCAGAATGCCTGCGATCGGCTGATTGTTTCTGACCATTGTCTGAAGAATGTAACCGCGAAAGAGTATTTCCTCCCAGGCCGCCGCAATAAAAAAGATGGCGCCAAGCAGCAAAGCGTTCAAACATTTTGCATCGATTCCGGCAGTTGTATTTTTTTCAAGGGTGTAATTACCTAAAACTCCTGCGATAATTGCCGTCAGTGAAATAGCGGCAAAACCGATAAAAATGCCACCAAGGGCCGACACGAAAGCTTTTTTATCAAGGTTAAGGCCAAGATGTTTAAGCCGGAGTTTTTCGAAAAGCCTCATTGTCAGCCAGTTTGCGGCAATTGCAGATATCAACGAAATGCTTGAGCCTAATAGAAACTGATTTATTTGACTATCCAATAATTGCGGAAAAGGGACAAGAAAAAAAGTGTTGACTACAAATAAAAGTAATATAGTAACTGTCAAAAAAGTTGTGAAATAAAATACACAGCGCCAAAAAAGCCTTAAATTACCTTCTTTGTCAAAGACTAGCTTGCCTAGCCCAAAACTTTTTTCCTGAAACATTCTTTTTGTATATAGGCCGCAGTTAACCAAAACAAAGCAGCCCAAGGTTGATTTTAGTTCCTCGTTAAACGCTTTTGAAAAGCTTATGTTAAAAACTGCCTCAAAGAGATAATATGTTAAAATTTTAAACTAAATGGAAGAAATACCGGACAAGAAAAGACGTACCACGCTTTTGATTCTGGGCAGTGTGGTCTTAATTTTGCTATCGGTGTTGATCATCCTGCAATCATCGAATCTGTGGAAGGAGCTCAGCGTAGAAACTGCCGGCGACACCTTGCTTCTTTACGGATTATCCTCGCTCAATTTCATAGCTTTCATAGTTTTCGGCTTTATTTTTTTAAGAAGCCTGGTCAGGCTTGCCCGCGAGAGGCGCTCTTTAACCCTCGGAGCAAAGCTTCGTTCAAGGTTGTTCTTTTATTTTACCCTTGTCAGCATTTTGCCGATCATTGCAATGGCGGTCTTTTCTTATCTTTTTCTTAACCGTGCGCTTGATAGATGGTTTTCACAGATTCCGGAAAATGCAGTAAGGCAGGCAATTGAGATAAATGACAGGTCAGCAGAGGAAGAAATCGCAAGGCTTCATGCAACTGCCCAAATGCTGGCGGTTTCAATCGGCCAAGAGAGTCCGACTGCGAGCGAGCTGGAAAAGATCGCAAAATCCGGAAACTTAAGCTATATTGCGATACTTGACCCAAAAAAGAATATTCTTACAGAATGGCTGGCAGATCCGGCCGCCGCATCCTCTGATGAAATCGTTGCCTTACGCAGAGGCTTTTTGGAAGATTCATCGCTGGCTGATAGAAATGGGCTCGAGGCTGCAACTGCAACCCTTTCAAATGGCAATATTTTGGTAATTGTTCCTGACCTTGGCGAAACTGCCGCCAGCAAGAAGCTGTTTTCCTCAGCATTGAGTGAATTCGACCGATTGAAAGATCAGCAGCTTACGGTAAGGCAAATAGGCTTTCTTACTCTTGGGCTTTTAACTTTTCTGCTGATATTTGCATCTTCCTGGACTGCCTTTTATGTTGCAAGGGGCTTGACTGTTCCGGTAAAAGCCCTGGCTGAGGGAGCGGAGAGAATATCGCAGGGTGAAATGGGATATAAAGTTGACGTTATTGCAGAAGACGAGCTGGCAATACTTGTTGCGTCTTTCAACCAAATGTCCGAAAAGCTTGCGCAGAATGCTTCGGAACTTGCCGAGCGAAGAAGATATATCGAAACCATCCTGCTTTCTCTGCCTTCCGGAGTTATATCCTTCGATGCGAAAGGAACACTTTCCACCATAAATCCCGCTGCCCGCTCGATACTTCGAATCAACGCCATCGAAGCAATCGGGACGCATTTTGAAGAACTTTTGGCAAATGAAGCAGGTAGAGAATTTTCAAGGATAATCAGGCGAGCACAAAGGGTAGGACTCGCTACTGGACAGATCAAACTAAAGTTCCAGGATGTAGCTGAAACCGTCCCTTTGGCCCTGACGGCAACTGCCCTTGCCGATAATGCCGGCGTGGTTGTTGTTATCGAAGACCTGTCTGAACTGCTGGCAGCACAAAAGGCAGCTGCCTGGCAGGAAGTGGCAAGGCGCATGGCGCACGAAATCAAGAATCCGCTTACACCTATCCAACTGTCGGCCGAAAGAATTGCAAGGCGTTTTTCCAATCTTGAAAAAGTTCAGGGCGCTGAGGCCAATGGCAGAGCTGAAATAACTGATGAAGAGCTTAAAGATAAACAGCTTAAAGAAATTATTTTTTCAAGCACAGAAACTATTTTAAGTGAGGTCAGGTCGCTCAAATCTCTGGTTGATGAATTTTCAAGGTTTGCCAGGCTTCCCGAAATTACCCTGGTAGAGCGGGATTTAAATGAAATACTGGATCAGGTGGAAACGCTTTACAATGGCCGTGAGGCCGAGGCTGAGATCATTTTCAGGAAAGAATCAGGGCTCCCCTTGCTTCCGCTCGATGCCGAGCAGATCAAGCGTGCTATGGTAAATTTGATTGATAATGCGATCGAAGCCCCTTGCTACAACAATGAAAAGAAGAAAATCATTGTAACTTCCCGCCTTGAAAACAATCGGGATTCCGTTATTCTCGAAATTGTGGACAACGGAGCTGGAATAGACTCACAGGACCAGAAAAAGCTTTTCCAGCCATATTTTTCAACAAAGCAGCGGGGAACCGGCCTGGGACTTGCAATCGTTCATAGGATAGTAACAGATCATGGTGCGAGAATTTTTGTGGATAAGAATCACCCTCATGGTGCAAAGTTTACAATTGAATTTCAACTCACTGCCTGAGCGGTTTGAGCACCGGGGCTTTGCGAATTGATCAAGCATTCAAGCAATGTCAAAAATTCTAATAGTTGATGATGAACCCAGTATTCGGGAAACCTTGCGCGGAGTTTTCGAGGACGAGGGTTTTCAAGTAGAGACCGCAGCATCCGGCGAAGAATGCCTTGCGATTGCATCGGCAAATCCCTTTGCGTGTATTTTGCTCGATATATGGCTTGGTGATGGCCCGGACGGGCTTGAAATTCTCTCCAGGCTTTCCGAATCCGGCAGCGATGCAAAAATTGTAATGATATCCGGCCATGGCAATATCGAGATCGCGGTCAGGGCGACAAAATTGGGAGCATTCGATTTTATAGAAAAACCCTTGAGTATCGAGAGGATACTTGTAACTGTAAGAAATGCAATCCGGCAGCGTGACCTGGAGCGTGCCAATGAGCAATTCAGGGCAGAGCTTGCAGACCGTTACCAAATGATCGGGGATTCGGTTGCGATGCGAGCAGTAAGAAAGCAAATCGAGCTGGTCGCTCCATCTGATGGAAGGGTTTTGATAACAGGAGAAAGCGGGACTGGCAAAGAGCTTGTAGCCAGAGCAATTCACATAAGATCGCGTCGCGCTTCAGCACCATTTGTCGAGGTCAATTCGGCGGCACTGCCAGAGGAACTGGTTGAATCTGAGCTTTTTGGCCACATAAAAGGAGCTTTTTCCGGAGCTAATAATGCAAGGAAGGGAAAGTTCGAAATTGCCGATGGGGCGACACTTTTTTTGGATGAAATCGGCGATATGTCCCCAAGGGTTCAGGCAAAAATTCTGAGGGTTTTGGAAGAACAGCGGTTTGAGCCTTTGGGCAGCAATAATTCGATCTCGGTTGATGTCAGGATCATTTCGGCCACCAACAAGCAGTTGGACGCTCTGATTGAAACCGGAAGCTTCAGGCATGATTTATTCTACAGATTGAATGTTATACCCTTTCAAATACCCCCACTCAGGCAGCGAAAGGAAGATATCCCGCTTCTG
>DATLZX010000311.1:0-5961 GCA_035573795.1 Pyrinomonadaceae bacterium
AGCAAAAAACAAGGCCAACGGGAGGTTAAGCAAAGCGGCAAATAATCGCCAATAGCGATGGTTTTTCATTGAACTCCTCTAGCGCTCTTATCAATTGTTCTTTTGCAGGTTTTTAAGGTGATTGAAATAACTCAATAAATCGGCCATAGGAACAAACGGCATTTAGCGATTGTAATGACAGGAAAATCCGCACAAAAAAACCGGGAAATCCGCTATAAAAGAACAGTTACTTCAATCAAGCAAACGGGCATTTATTGGCAAAATATAAAAACCTGCCTGTCATTAAAGAACAGAAAATATAAATTCAAATTGTGCCTAGCTTAAATTATTATTAGCTCTCGTTTTCCAGATTTTTTTGGTAATTTGTTTTTAACTGTTTGTAAATTGAAATAAGGCGTCATTTTGGCGAAAATCTCAATATGTCTGAAGAGGATAGAATGGCCGCAGATGACAGAGTGCGGGTATTGGTTGAAACGCTCGACGTTGCCGCGAGATTTACGCAGCCGCTAACGACTGCAATTACCAAGATGCTTGAAGCCACTGCAGCTGAACTTGGGTCTGAGGAGGCCTCGGTTTTAGTCAGGGATGGAGAGGGCGGCGATTTAAGATTCTTGGCAGCTATCGGAAAAGTCGCAGAACAATTGAAGGATCTTGCTATTCCCGCGGGTAAGGGAATTGCCGGGTTCGTCTACTCCTCCGGCCAGCCAATCGCTGTTTCAAATGTAGAAGAGGAGAGCACTTTTTACCCCGAGATAGACCGCACAACGGGTTTTTCTACAGAGATTATCCTTGCAACGCCGCTGAGGCGGGAGGATGAGGTTTTCGGGGTTTTGGAATATATCAATCGCCGAGGATCTCCGCCCTATGAGCCATTTACTTCAGAAGAGATGGACAAGGCTGGAAGATTTGCTGAGGCGATAGCGCCCCTGGTAAATGCCTACGAAGCGGCCGCACTATTTGAAAAGGTTGGGTCGAAACTTTCTGAAAGTGGCGAAACAAAGAAAACAGAGGAGTTACTTGAATGGTTATCAGAGGTCAGGACAACTAATGAATACAGGGAGCTTATGCAGCTTGCCGTTTTGCTTCGTGATATCGCCAGCCGTGGCCCGATCGAGCGAAAGCTTTGTAAGGACATACTCGAAGCTATTTCAAGTTATTCGATAAATAATTCCAATAAAGACTTTCTCGAACCTGGGTTCTGACATTTTTTCCAAAAATGACATCTGCAATATTTAATGAAAAAGAAGAATTTGCGGCTGCAAGCCTGCTCGAGCTGGATGATAACTGGCGTCAGGCGACAGGAAAAGGAGTCAGTATAGCAATAATAGACAGCGGTATTGACCACAAACACCCTGAACTCAAAGGCAAAGTAAAATCGTCAGTAGAGGCAAATATAGAGGGCAGAAAGGTTACATTTATTGCAGCAGAAGGAGTTGACTCGGCAGGCCATGGAACTGCCTGTGCAGGGATAATCTCAAATATTGCTCCTGAAGCTGAGCTGCACAGCATAAAAGTGCTTGGCCAGGGAGGCCTTGGGGATGGATTGGCGTTTATGGCCGGCCTTGAGTGGGCGATTAAACAAAGATACAGAGTAATCAACCTCAGTTTGGGAACAACAAAGCCCCAGTTTTTTGCACCTTTGCATGACCTTCTTGATAGAGCTTATCAGGCAGGCTGCATAATAGTTGCGGCGGCAAACAATCTCCCTCAGCCTAGTTTTCCTTCAGTTTTCTCATCATCGCTAATTTCAGTTATCAAATCAGAGGAAAAAGATCCTTTCAAATTCGGCTTCAGGTATGGCGAGGTAATCGAGCTTACGGCACCGGGGGTAAACATCAGGACTACTTGGCCCGGCGGCGTTTACCGTAATCTGACCGGGAACAGCTTCGCATGCCCCCATATAGTGGGTATTATTGCCTTGATTTTAGAAAAACATCCCGAATTTACACCTTTTCAGATAAAGTCGGCACTTTACGCAATTGCCCGAGTCAATGAAAGAAACAGAAATAAAGAGAATTGAAAACTGAACCAAATTCTCCGGCAAAACCGGGCCAATCAAATTGTGTGATAAATAATGCGGAAGTCTAGGAAAAATTGCCTTTTTCCGAGCGGAAGTACTCAGTTGGTAAGTTTTTATAGCGGTATGCGCACCAAATGCGGACCAAACCGGATATTATCGCCTAAAAAGCGAACCGATAAAATCTATGCAACTCGTTGATAATGAGAAACTTAAAGGTGGTAGGCCGTGCAGGGATCGAACCTGCGACCCGCGGATTAAGAGTCCGCTGCTCTACCAACTGAGCTAACGACCCACAACGAAATTCAAATTATAACAGTAAAAATTTGCAAAGTTCAAACGCAAATTATAGAGTAAATTCGCGTTCAAACGATTGCAGTTCAAAGTCGGATTATTCAAATGCGTGAGTGCTCAAAATGCGAGCTTTGTTTTGATGATACCGTAGAAGTGTGCCCTGAGGATCAAATTGCGACAAAGCTTACAATTCCCGGAGATCCTTTGATTGCAAAAAGATACAGGCTCGAGCGGCGACTGGGCCGCGGTGCCATGGGACAGGTTTACCTTGCAAAAGATACTAAGTTCGAATCCCGATTTGTTGCGATAAAGACTGTAAGGCAAGATATTTTGAACAGTGAGGACCTGCAAGAAGGCGAGGCTTTGGTCAGATTCGAACGAGAGGCACAGGCGGCAGCATCCATCCAACACCCTAATACCGTCAGCGTTACAGACTTTGGTGAAACCGAGGAAGGCGTTTTTTACCTGGTGATGGAATACGTCGAGGGTGAAACGCTGCATAAGCTGCTTCGAAGAGAAGGTACGCTGCCTGTAAAGCGTGCAGTCAACCTTCTAAAGCAGATTGCCGATGGAGTGGAGGCCGCGCATGAGAAAGGAATTCTTCACAGAGACCTTAAGCCCGCAAATATTTTTATTTTGCAGAAAGGACGGGGTGATGGTTTCATAAAAGTAGGGGATTTCGGGCTTGCTAAAATCGTAAATCAGACAGTAACCGACATCAGTTCGAGCTCCACACCATCATCACGCGGCATTATCGGAACGCCGGAATTTATGGCTCCGGAACAAATGCAGCCGGAAACGGGAGTTGACGCAAGGGCCGACCTTTACGCACTCGGAACCATAGCCTACCTTATGCTGGGAGGCCGTACGCCATTTACCGGCGATATCATGCAGCTAGTAATGCAGAAAATCATGCAGCCTGCCCCTCCTCTATCCAGCATAAGGACAGATATTCCGGCCGACGTCGAGCAGGTTATAATGCGGGCCTTAGCGACCTCGCCAGATGACAGGCCAAAAAGCGTATCGGATTGGATTACAGCATTGGAAGAAGCTGCTTCTGATGTTCGTGAAACAAGTCGGCTCGGTGCTTCAAGGCTCATAATAATGGGACCGGCCGAAGCTGAAGTCTATGTAAATGATGAGCGAAAAGGAAGTATTGGTGCCTCAGGAAGGATAATATTGACTGATGTACCGGCCGGAAGGCATGTACTAAGGGTTTCGAAAAAAGGAGAACGAGACGATGAAAGGCTAATTGAGGTAAGGGAAGGAGCCAGTGAGCAGGTAATACAGGCACAACTGCGTCCGCTTCGTACTGAGTCGAGCCAGCCTTCATCTCAAGGAAGTTCGAGTAGCGCGGGGCAGTCATCCCAATTGCCCGGAATCGTCGCCTGCATAAATTGCGGTGCCAGGTTTGCTGAGGGTGCCCGTTTTTGCGGCAAGTGTGGCGGCAGGGAATTCAGGCTTATTTCACCCGGAAGCTCTGAGGAGCGTATAAGACTCTGTCCCAGATGCGGTGCCCATTTATCAATTACGGGAAGATTCTGCGGCAGGTGCGGTTTCGATTTTCTTTCAAACAGATTGCCCGGACCTATTACAAGAGAAGTCGGTTTTACTGCCCCGCAAAATAAAGTTATACAACAGGCGGAAAGGGTCTGCAGGAATTGCGGGATCAGTTACCCGCCAAAGATCAAGTTTTGCGGTCGCTGTGGCAGCAATCTGATCTAAATTTAATTTAGCCAAACAAACTAAAGTTTTCTGCAGGAAATTCGCTAACCATTCAAATCGCCTTCGAAAAAATGCTATCTCCAAACTAAATCAGCAATTTCTTTTCTTTTCACATTACTAATTTTTGTGAAATAACGTATAATTTCCTAATGTTTTAGCAACAATCAATGCTCGAAGTGAAGGAAGAATCCCGCAGAAATGAAAATTTGCCCAAGCTGCCGTAGGACTTATCAGGATGACAATTTGAATTTTTGCCTCGAGGACGGAGCCGTACTTCAGGCTGCCTCTGCCGAGGCGCCTGCTACTGTACTCCTGAATCAGCCAAGAACCACTGGCCAGGCCTCTATGCCACAGACTACTCCATTTTCATCCGGCGTAGGGCCGACAATCCAGCAGAAGAAGTCAAAATCGGGCGCTTGGGTCTGGATTTTAGGTTTAGTTCTGGTTTTGTTGCTTTTGTGCGGTGGTGGAGTTGGCGGACTTCTTATCTATTTAGGGATGAAGTCGGAGGAGGAAAAGAATAAAACTGCCACGAATACGAATTCCGGTACTACAAATAGGGTCGTAAACAAAAAAACTACTGCACCGTCGCCTTCACCAACAACCAACGATACTACACAAACCGGGGAAGAAAACTTTGAAACAATTGACCTGAACATGTTTGTTCAGCCCGTGAGCATATACGGTAATACAGAAATGTCCGGTGACGAGTTGCTTGCTTCATCCAGGGGCGAGAGTTATTACTACGTTTTGGTAGCTCCGAATAATTACGCAGTAAATAATGGGACCGTCCGGATAACTGTAAGAAACGTTGACAATGCCAATTCTCGCCTTGGTTATGGTTTGATTTTCAATAGCGACCCCCAGCCTTTAACAGAAGATTACGGGTTTTTGATAGACTCCAAGAGTGGAAAATTCAGGTTAACACGTCATTACAGAGACAGCAGCAACGAAATACAGGAATCAACACTGATAGCCTGGAAAGCAAGCCCTTATATCAACAAAGGCAGCGCTGAAAACACACTTGAAGTTCGCGACAAAGGAAGCAACCTTGAGCTTTACATAAACAATAACCTTGTAGCAACATATCCGGACAAATACGGATTTACAAACGGTGTGCCGGGCATCTATACAGGCAGCGGGGTCAAGGTCGGATTTAAGAACTTGCAGATCACTCGCCCATAAGCTTTCCCCGATGGCTGTTTTTTTCTGAATCAATTTTTGAAAAAAATCGTATCGGATAATAAGAAGAATAAACAACATCATTTGCTCCAAAGATGAAAAAATGCCCTGAATGCGGACAAACCTATAATGATGACGGACTGAATTTCTGCCTGGCCGATGGAGCAAGGTTGGAATTCGTTGGCCAAACTTTTTCACATCAAAGCAAGGCATACGACGATGCGCCTCCAACATTGATTGCCGGCCAGGCAAGGGTTACAAACCCATCCGCATTCGAATATCCTTATCCGCCGGCTTCTGGCCCAATGACTCAGGCTTCATACCAGCCGCCACAGGTAATGATGGCCGCATCGCCAAATCAGACTTTGCCTATTATTTCTTTAGTGTTGGGCATCGCCTCTCTTGTGCTTGTTTGTTGCCATGGCGGTTTTTTGTTGGGAATTCCCGCGATAATTACCGGATTCATCGGAATGAAGAATGAAGAGCGCGATCCTGTCCGATATGGAGGCAAGGCGCTGGCAATCGGAGGAATGATTTTGGGCGTTGTTTCTTTGATCAGCTCTATATTCCTCTTGATTTTTGGGATTCTGGGCCAATTCATTCATTAGTATGCTTTGATTTTCTTAAGGGGCCATCTTTGCCGAGTTTGCTTTGCATTAATTATAATTTCATCTGATGAGAGTAACCTTACGCGTAATAGCCGGACCGCAAACCGGGCGCACCTTTACCTTTGACCAGCACGA
>DATLZX010000312.1:0-3006 GCA_035573795.1 Pyrinomonadaceae bacterium
TTTTGCAATAGTTTAAGCCAGACTAATTTGAAGACCAATCAAAGAATGAAGCAAACTACTTTGGCAACTTCAGTCGAACTTAAAGGAAAAGGCCTTCATACAGGTGTAGAAACCAATATTCGACTCTCGCCGGCTCCAGACAATACATCCTATGTTTTCATTAGAACAGACCTGGATGATTATGAAATTCCGGCGCTGGTCGAATTTGTCTCACACTGCTCATATGCAACAACGCTTATGCGGGGCGGTGTCGTGATTTCTACTTGCGAGCATCTGCTTTCAGCGCTTTACGGGCTTGGAATAGACAATTGTTTTATAGAAATAGACAATATCGAGATTCCTATCCTGGACGGCTCGGCAGAAGATTGGATAGTGGCAATCAACAAAGCCGGCAGAAAAGAGCTTACAGAGCCGCGGCGTTACCTGAGAGTAAGAAAAACAATCGAACTGAGCGAGGGAAACAGGCATATCAGCCTTTCTCCTTCAGACAGGTTCGAAATTTCATGTACCATAGATTTTCCGCATCCTATGATCGGAAGGCAAAGTCTTGATTTTGCACTAGAAAACGGAAATTATCAGGGGCACATCGCCTCAGCAAGGACTTTTGGGTTTTTGAAAGAAATAGAAATACTTCAAAAGGCGAATCTGGCTCTTGGCGGTTCTCTTGATAATGCTATAGTGCTTACTGAAGACGGAATGTTGAACGAAAACCCGCTCAGATGGGCAGATGAGTTTGTGCGGCATAAAATCCTGGACATAATCGGTGATGCTGCCTTACTTGGCTTGCCCCTACTTGGCCGTATAAAAGCCGAACGCTCCGGCCACGCAGTCCATGCGGCAATATTCAGCAAACTGTTAAGAAGTGAGGATGCATGGGAGATAATAGAAACAAACTAGCCTGCTCTTTTCGCAAAATGCTGCACTTACAGGGTTATTCTCTTACACTCTCCTGATTTCATCGCCTAAAGTATTAAAATCTATAGCAATGGTTGACCTTAGTATAGAATTTGCGGGTATAAAATCACCCAATCCATTTTGGCTTGCCTCGGCACCGCCGACAAATATTGGCTCAATGGTAGAGCGCGCCTTCGAGGCCGGCTGGGGCGGAGCTGTCTGGAAAACTATCGGAGCTCCGGTTATCAACGTTTCATCACGTTTGGCGTCAATAGATTACGGCCAATCTAAAATGGTTGGCCTTAATAACATTGAACTAATCAGTGACAGGCCGCTCGATGTAAACCTGAGGGAAATCAGGGATTGCAAGAAAAAATATCCCGACAGGGCATTGATCGTTTCGCTGATGGTAGAAACAAAAAGAGAAGCCTGGCATGAGATTGTAAAAAAGACGCAAGACACCGGCTGTGATGGTATCGAACTGAATTTCGGCTGCCCTCATGGAATGAATGAAAGGGGAATGGGGTCAGCGATGGGGCAGGTGCCCGAATATACATGCATGGTTACGGAATGGGTAAAAGAGGTCGCAGAAGTTCCTGTAATCGTTAAACTTACGCCAAATGTTACAAATATCCTCGCTCCAGCTCGGGCTGCACAAAAGGGCGGGGCAGATGCTGTTTCTTTGATAAATACAGTCAACTCGATTATGGGAGTAAACCTGGATACATTTACTCCATACCCTGAAGTAAACGGAAAATCTGCCCATGGAGGCTATTGCGGGCCGGCCGTCAAGCCAATCGCACTCAATATGGTCTCGGAGCTAGCCAGAGACAGCGAGTTTAAATTGCCGATATCCGGTATTGGCGGAATTTCGGATTGGAGAGATGCTGCAGAGTTTATATTGCTCGGAGCAGCCTCTGTTCAGATCTGTACAGCAGTCATGCATTACGGGTACAGGATTATCGAAGATTTGAAAGACGGCCTAAGCAGTTATTTAAAATCAAAAGGCTTCGGCTCCGTCAGAGATCTGATTGGCCTTTCTGTTTCAAGGGTTGTTGACTGGAGCGATCTGGATTTGAATTTCAAGAGAGTTGCAAAAGTTAATCCTGAAAAATGCATAAGATGCAATCTTTGTTACATTGCCTGTGAAGACGGAGCACATCAGAGCTTTGAGTTTGCAGAAATAGATGGAATCAGGTTTCCAAAAGTAATCGAGGAAAAATGCGTCGGTTGCAATTTATGCTATCTGGTTTGTCCCGCTCCAGGTGCCATTGAAATGATCAGGTTAAACAATGGAGCTGGGACGAAAACCTGGCGGGATATCGAATCTTCAGCAAAAAAACAGAATTGAATGCTATGTAATGGGTTTATTTTGCAACTGAACCAAAAGGACTGTTTAACACAGAGCTTTCGTCGTTAAATAACTTTAAACAATCTGATTCGCACGATTAAAAATCTCGCAAGCCGGCTATTATCAACTAAACTACCTATTTTCAATAATTAGCTAATATTAACCAAACGTTTTCCGTGAATTCACGGCAAAGAAATCATTCATAATGAAAGAAAAAATGTCAAAAATCGTTCAACATTGAAAAAAGATGTTGACAATGTTTTTTTAACCGTGTAAATTCTTACCTTGACGACGCTGGAGTGCGTTGTTCCTCTTCGCCACCCGATGCGAAATTTGTTTAAGTTAACATCCAAAAGCTCAAAAGAGCGATATCCGGAGCGAAACGGGTAACTGACTTTAGCTCGCAGTTGTCCTATCCGTCGAAAAAATACCTTTCGAGAAAATCGCGTCCCCCGGAGTGGCAGAATTGACCTCAAAGCCCAGAAATACCCGTTAGCTCTGTGATATTCATCAATGAATCAAAAGTTCGAATCAGAATGACCCTGCGAAATCCAAGTTGAAAATACCTCTCAGAGGGTCGAAATCAGGAGAAAAAGAAAAATGCTTTTCGGAAAAAAGAAATATATTGCTGGCCTTGATATCGGTTCCAGCTCGGTAAAAATGGTCGAGCTGGATGGAAAGCCTGGTAATTTAAGCCTTGCAAGCCTGGGACATGAAAATCTTCCGGACAATACGGTAATAGACGGACAAATCATGGAACC
>DATLZX010000313.1:0-7622 GCA_035573795.1 Pyrinomonadaceae bacterium
ATTATTGTAGATTCTTAAACACTGGTTACCTTAATTAAACCTCTCTTTGCCTCAAATGAATAATTCACTTATCAAAAGGCCTGCTGATAATTACGAGAGCGAAAACCGGATAATCGAAATGGTAATTGATGCATTGCCGAGCGAAAATTCTCGTCGGGCATATCGCCGTTCTTTGGAGGATTTCTTCAAATGGCATCATGAAAACGGCCGTCCGGAATTAAATAAAGCCCTTGTTCAAAAATATGTGAGCTTCTTGCGGTCGGCCGGATTTTCCGCCGCAAACATTAATTTAAGGCTTTCTGCCATAAGAAAGCTTGCAGCCGAGGCCGAAGACAACGATTTAATCGACGCAAAGATTGCAAATGGGATCAGGGCGGTTCGCGGAGTCCCAAAACGCGGCAGACGCACCGGTAACTGGCTGACCCGTGAAGAAGCACAATTATGGCTCAATGCCCCGGATATTGGCACCTTAAAGGGTTTGCGCGACAGGGCCGTTCTTGCAGTGTTGATCGGTTGCGGCCTGCGCCGAGCCGAGGCTGCATCGCTGACTATTAGCCATATTCAAAAACGCGAAGGTCGTTGGGCGATTGTTGATATTGTTGGTAAACGAGACAAAATGCGGACCGTTCCGATGCCTTCATGGACAAAATCCGCAATTGACAGTTGGACTTATTCAGCAAGGATAGATGAAGGCATTATTTTCCGAAGGGTAAATAAAAGTGGGCGCGTAATGGGCAGCAAAATTACGGAACAGGCAATTTACAATATCGTTGTCGAATATGCTGAGCAATTAAGAAAAAGAGGCATTTCACCGCACGATCTTCGCCGGACATTTGCTAAGCTAGCCCATAAAGGCGGGGCTCCGATTGATCAGATCCAGCTCTCGCTCGGCCATGATTCTATCCTGACAACCGAGCGTTATCTCGGAGTCGAGCAGGATCTTACAGATGCACCTTGCGACTATCTAGGAATCAAAGTTGACGAATAACTCGGCTGATTTTAAATATTTTGGCGTTTTTTTTCTTAGCAAAGCTGTCCGAAATAGCCTTTCTTTTTTTGACAGTATGCCATTAAATCGTTACTATTAAAGTTTTGAAATCTTTACAAAGTTGTAAACAATAATTTTTATCCAACTAAAAGATTACAATTTAGGAGCTTAGAATCAGTTTGAGTAATAAGAACTTTCTCTTTACATCCGAATCAGTTACTGAGGGACACCCGGATAAAATCGCCGACAACATTTCCGATGCAATCCTGGATGCAATTTTAGCTCAGGATCCATTAGCACGCGTTGCCTGCGAAACGCTTGTTACTACCGGAATCGCCATTATCGCTGGCGAAATAACAACCTCAGCCAACATTGATTACAAAAACATTGTTCGCGAAACAATCAGAGAAATCGGCTATGACAATGCCGAATATGGCTTTGATGCCAATACCTGTAGCGTTACTGATCTGATTGGCAAGCAATCTCCCGATATCAAACAAGGCGTTGATACGGGAGGAGCAGGTGATCAGGGCCTCATGTTCGGCTTCGCATGTAATGAAACTCCTGAATTAATGCCGATGCCGATTCAGATTGCTCATAACCTGACCAGAAAGCTCTCCGAAGTCCGCAGAAAAGGAGAAATTCCTTATTTGCGGCCGGATGGAAAATCACAGGTTACTGTCGAATATCGCGACGGCCGCCCATTCAGGATCGAAGCCGTTGTCCTTTCGACCCAAACTGCCGAAGTTGATATAGAAACCATTCGAAAAGACGTTTTGGAGAAAGTAATCAAACCTACCATAGGCACTGAATTACTTGACGAAAATACCAAGTACCACATAAACCCGACAGGCCGGTTTGTGGTAGGCGGGCCAATGGGAGATGCCGGAGTTACCGGACGAAAAATCATAGTTGATACTTATGGCGGCTACGCTCCACATGGCGGCGGTGCTTTCTCCGGCAAAGACCCAACCAAGGTTGACCGCTCGGCTGCCTACATGGCTCGTTATATTGCTAAAAACATTGTGGCTGCCGGCCTTGCAGAAAAGTGCACTGTCCAGCTGGCTTATGCAATCGGTGTAGCCGAACCCGTTTCAGTCCTGGTTGATACCCATGGAACCGGTACGGTTGATGAAACCAGGCTGTCGAATGTTGTAAGGAACATCTTTGCTTTGACTCCGGCTGGAATCATTGAAATGCTCGACCTCAGAAGGCCGATCTATAAAATGACAGCTCGTTACGGACATTTTGGCCGGCTTAACGATGAATTTACCTGGGAAAAAACCGATAAGGTCGAAGCGCTTCTAAGTGCTGTTTCGGGAGTTGCTGCTGCCTAGAGCTTTTGCGGATTTTAAGCAAACGAGTTTATTCCAAGTCTGCGAATTTTACAAATAAAAGCTTGGGATTTATGCACTGAATTCTACTTTGGCATTGCGGCAAGTTAAATTGCCGCAATTTTACCTTTTAAGAGAGACTTTTATGGCAACTGAACAACCATCAATTAAATACGACATTAAAGATATAAACCTTGCACCGCAGGGTAAAAAAAGAATCGAATGGGCTGACCGTGAAATGCCTGTTCTGCGGCTGATCAGGCAGCGTTTTGAAAATGAAAAACCACTTGAAGGCGTAAAACTGGTAGCTTGTGCACATATTACTACCGAAACCGCAAACCTCGCCAGAACCCTCAAAGCCGGCGGTGCAGAAGCTACATTGATCGCTTCAAATCCTTTATCTACTCAAGATGATGTAGCCGCCTCTTTGGTTTCCGATTTCGGGATCCCGGTTATGGCCATCAAGGGCGAATCAATCGAAACCTACCAGAGCCATGTCCGCGCCGCGCTCGAAACCAACCCCAACCTCATTATTGATGACGGTTCGGATGTTGTCGCTACAATGCTTAAAGAAAGGCAGGATTTGATCAAAAATCTTTACGGTACGACCGAGGAAACAACCACCGGCATAGTCCGCCTGAAAGCAATGCAGAAAGCCGGCGTCCTCAACTTCCCTGCAATTGCTGTAAATGATGCCCAGACAAAACACTTTTTTGACAACCGCTACGGCACAGGGCAATCAACTCTGGATGGCATCATCCGCGCCACGAATATTCTGCTCGCCGGTAAGACTATCGTTGTAGTCGGCTACGGCTGGTGCGGTAAGGGAGTTGCTATGCGAGCACGTGGTATGGGAGCCAACGTTGTTGTAACCGAGGTTGACCCGATTAAGGCGATCGAGGCCGTAATGGACGGCATGCGTGTAATGTCAATCAATGAAGCATCCAAAATCGGCGATTTCTTTATTACAGTAACTGGCAACCGCCACGTGATAGATAAAGAGCACTTCGAATTGATGAAGGACGGTGCCATTGTCTGCAATAGCGGGCATTTCGATCTTGAGCTGAACCTCGATGCACTTAGAGAAATGTGCGAGGCTCCTCAAGAGCGTCGGCCTTTTGTAGAGGAGTATCGCTTTAAAGACGGCTCTAAAAGCATTGTAGTTCTCGGCGAGGGCAGGCTTGTTAATCTCGCCGCAGCCGAGGGCCACCCGGCATCCGTTATGGATATGTCTTTTGCAAATCAGGCATTGTCAGCAGAATACCTTGTAAAAAATAAAGGAAAGCTGCCAAACGGGGTTCACGTACTGCCTGAAGAAGTTGACAAGGAAATTGCCTCGCTCAAACTGCAGGCTATGGGAATTTCAATTGACACCTTGACACCGGAAATGATCGAGTATATGTCTAGCTGGGAGACCGGAACTTAAATTGTTCCCTCCTCGTTCCCTTTTGGTATTATATATCAGAGATTTTTACTTAATTTCAGAGCAAAGCTTGAGTTAAAATCTTTCTGGCCGCAATCTTCCATATTAAAAAATGGAAAGTGCGGCCAAGTTTTTTATACCCATCCAGATAAGATTTGCTCGTTGATTCTTGTAATTTTCTCCTTTTAGCCTGATAATTCCGCTATGCTTAAAGTTTTTTTAATACTGTTTTTCATACTTGGACTTTGTGTATTTTCCGTTGCAGGCCAAACAAAAGTCGAAAAGCCTTCGGCAGATCCTGAGTTCATGGATCAAAAATATTGGAGCCAGATTGGTAAACCCATCGAGGGACCGCGAGGTTTTTCTCTCTTTTCAAGGAATATACATCCCTTAAGCGATACATTGTTCGAACTTTGGGTTAAAGTCATTCCTAACTACCCTGACACTTTTAACCGGAGAAACTCATTGCCTAAAAACTTAAGCTATTACGTTATGTTTGCTAAGGTAGACTGCGATAAAAGGCTTGTAGGAGTGCAACAGATTTCAGGTTTTGACAGCAACGGAGCCCGGATTGAGCTGAAAGAAACCAGCCTAGCTTCTTCCGAAAATCTTACTAAGGTTAAGCCCGGATCCGTTAACGAGGTTCTGTTTAATAAAATTTGTAGGGTTTTGGAATAGAGGAAACTAACTTGATGTAAAACTTTAAGAGATATTTATCAATTGCTTTAAGTATTTTGTCATAAATAACTCCATATATTAAGTTTGCGTTCTCGAGACAAGAAAAATTCCCGCTAGCCCAAATAAAACTATCGGCAGCCACCCTGCGGCTGCTGTGGACATTTGCCCTGCCAGCGCAAGCTGCTCAAACAGCGAAATCGTTCCCATAAAAGCAAGCCATAGTATCAATGCTGTAGCTAGAGGAAAGCTTTTCCGTCTCAAATTCAAGGAAACGGCAAGAGGAGCAGTAAAAAGCGTAATAACCAATGGAACAAAAAGCGTTGTCCATTTCTTATGGACAGAAAACTCAAAAATCACCTTTTCCGTCTCTGACTCGGCAGAATCTGCCCTGCTTCTGGCTTCAAACGCATTAATTTGGGATGGTTTTCGTCTTAATGCTGCAAAAGGGTCGCTTTCTGTCGAAACCGTAACAGGGCTTGCCGAAATACTATTTTCAACCGATCCATTGTAAACCCTTGCAATTTTGACGGGAGGCTCGAGCGTAACCTGCCCCAACTCATACCTTGAATTTTGCGATCTTAGTACGCTTTTCAGGCTGAACTCGTCTTTATCCATCTCTAAAACATAGACATTTGCCGCCTCTTTGTTATTAACCAGGCCAGTCTTTGGTGAAGGCGAAAAAGCAAAAATGCGACTGCCGTCAGCAACCCAAAATCTTTGTTTGAGGCGGTCGTAGCTGCCGCGGCTTCTGATTGATTCCCTGTATTCATCCTGTATCAAATTCGCTTTTGGAGCAATGTACTCCTGTATCCCGAAATTGATTATTCCAAAGATAACGGCAACAATTATTGCCGGTGCTAGTATCCTGTAAACGCTTACGCCGGACGAAGTCCACGCCACAAGTTCGTTGTTGCGGGACTTTAGCGTAAAGGTTGCGAGAACGGCAATAAAGATACTGGCCGAGGTCAAAGAAAGGTAGACAAATGGAATCAGGAAGAAAAGGTATTTACCGAGCAGCTCGACGCCGTTTGGCATTGTACCGGCAAAGCGCCATAGTTCGAACGCAGTAAATATCAGGTACAAGGCAGCTAGAAACGTAAATGCGAAAAAGTAAAAACGTACGATGTTTGAAGCAATGTCAAAATCCCTCAGACCTGTTGTTTGGTCTAAAAAATCAGTCCATCTTACTCCCAATTTGCGGAATTTGCCCGCTAGTTTTACAACAAAATCAAAGACCCTCTCCAGAATTCCGTTGATTGCTGTCCGGTTATCTAAGTAAAGTAAAGTGGAAACACTGCCCAAAGCGCCAAGCGGTATCAATGCTGCCGTAAGTGGAGAAATAACCTGAGTTCTGGCAAGCTGCTCCGATGAAAAGGCTATGAAATAATAGACAATCAAGCCCACAAGCGAAAGCATCAGTCCGTATCCCCGACCGCCGCGCCGTGAACGCAGGGCCAGTAGCGACCCGAATATAGCAAGAAAAATCGGCAGCAAACTAAGTGCGATTCTGCGCTGGAGCAGTATGCCCGCCTCTAAAGCGTCTTTTTGAGATGCACCAAAAGCAATTCTGGTCAGTTCCCTGATCCCCAACTCCTCTAAAGCTGACTCTGCCTGAGCCATTTTGTCAATCAGCTCTGCTTTTTTCGTCTTGATGGCAACGCGAACCTGGCCAATTCTTTCCGAGACTATTTTTTCACCATTCGGTGTTGATGTAAAAAAAGTGGAAATGCCCTTTTCCAGCACAAGTTCCGAGAGCTGGCCGCTTGAATCTATCCTCCCGCTTTCGGCTGTAATCACACGCATGCCGCCGGCCGAATCGGTATCAGATACAAGCAATATCCCATTCCATTTTCCCGTTTGGTTACTCTCGCCTGAAACGTAGATGGTGAACCCCGCAATATCCGAATTAAAAACGCCCGGCTCGATCGGCATCTCCAATTTGGTTATTGCCGCCTTCATTGCCGTATTTCTAACAATACTTGCTGCAATAGGAACTCCGTAGAGATTGACCAGGAATGTAAATACCGAAAGCAGAATCCCTATTACTGCTGCAGGAAGCATCAATACCGAATTACTGAGGCCGGCAGCCCGGCATGATGTTATTTCCCTGTCGCCGCTCATCTTTGAAAACCCGATTACTATTCCAACCAAAGCGGACATCGGAGCCGTAAATGCGGTAACCCCGGGAAGCAGTGCAAGACTTAGCCGCCAGACAAGGCTACTAGGTATATTGGCATTGAAGAAAATGTCAGAATATCTTGATGCCTGTTGTATGAATAATATTGCGGTCAAAAGCAGCCAGGAAATGATTACATAAGGCAATAATGACCGGAAAATATAAACGGCAATTGATTTGCTGAAACGCCTTTCTCCTATTTTTTCTGGCTTGGTTCTCATCCTTGAAAAGGCACATTGACTAAGTCCAAAGTAGATTTGGAATTTTTTGAAAAAAACCGGTTTTTAGGCCAATCCGACGGCAGATGTTTTTTTGATTATTCTGCTTATCAGATTTTCGAAATCTGCAAGGCTCTCTGTATTCAATTGCTGTAAGAATTTTCCCGGCGCTGATTTTTGTGCTAAGGAAATCTGCTCCAGAAGGGTTTTGTTCAGCTCGATGGTTGGCCTTCTCAGATTTTTTGCGCATGTCCTGCAATAAACTGACAGAGAGTCTGTTAGAAACAGAGAATCATGTGCCGAATTGCCGCAATTACTGCACTTTTTCATATCCGGCCAATAGCCGGTTAAGGACAAGAGCCAGAAATCAAAATATGCCCTCAGGGTTCTTTGATCCCCGTCTCGGGCGGCATCAATGCAAGCATTCAGCATTCTGTAAACCCTTTCGTCAGCATCATGCGGGGGCAAAAAATCAATCAATTTTTGTGCGAAGTAAGAAAATAACGCTAGCGTTTCCGGATCAGCGGCGGCCCCGAATCTGGACTCGATTAATTCGACAGACTCTATGCTGTTTAGCTCGCGGTGTTCTTTTTCATAAATGGCGACTTTTACCCGGTTAAATTGCTCGAGCGAGCTGCCAAACCTGCTTTTAAGTCGCTTTATGCCCTTTGCCACACATCTTAAGATTCCAAATTCCCTGGTAAACAGAACAATTATCCTATCCGCCTCTTTGAGATCATAACTGCGTAAAACCACTGCTTCTGATTCTAAAACCGGCATTTCAGATAAATTGTCTCTCGGAAGG
>DATLZX010000314.1:0-8050 GCA_035573795.1 Pyrinomonadaceae bacterium
GAAACGGCGAAGATTTTCGGCGCAGTTACGACCATAATTCTTTTTATAAGCGCTATCAGAGCCTGGCAGGGCAAGCCCGTCCATTTGGAATCAGTTGAGCAGCTCACTAACTACATCGAAGAAAAAATCGGCCCGGTGAAAATTTCCTGAAGTTTTCAATCCTGCAGTGGCTTATCCTTTGTTTCAATAACAACGGGTAAGAGCAGTATGCCGATTATCGGGACAGCCCCTACCCAAAAAAGCACTTCCATTGCCCTTTCGAGCGCATTAGCACCTGAAGCTGCAATGCTGCCAACGATAAACGGGCCAACTGCCGCAAAAATCCTGCCAACATTGTATGTAAAGCCGGCTCCGGTACCTCTCAGCCTTGTCGGGAATAGCTCCGGTAAATAATAGGTGAAGCTGCCGAATACGCCGAAAACTGCCAGCCCGATCGGAAAATAGAAATACAGCCGAACCTTTGGGTCAAGCGGCAGCCCGAAAGCAGCCATAATCGCTGCAGCAGAAACGAGGTAATAGATAAAAAACATTTTTTTTCTTCCCAGCAGTTTTGCGGCAGGAATAGTCAGTAAAGTGCCAAGCAGCCCTCCGAGATTAAAACTGTTTGTTGCTGTTTTAATCCATTCCTGCCCCATCAATTCAGCGCTTGCTCTATCAAGGCCCATAATTCCGGCCTGAGTTGAGGCGAGCCCTTTTGCAACAACCGGAATAAAAGCATTGCAGCTCCACCACATGATAAGCGCCGTAACAGCCATTGAAAACCCGCTGAGAGTGAATCGAAAATACTGTGATGAAAATAGTTCCTTGATGCTTGCAGCCGATTGCACGCCAGCCTTCTTCCATCTTTCCGGTTCGCGGACAAAAATCCTGACACAAAACGCAACTGCTGCCGGAAGCAGGCCGAAAAGAAACACATATCTCCAGGAAACTGCCGGATCGGGGAAGTAAACGCTGGTAATTTGAAAAGTTACAAAAGTGGCAAGGAATAATCCCATCGGTGCGGAGGTATAGAGAATTGCCCCGGCTTCGACCCGTCTATTTTCAGGAACCACCTCGGCGACCATAGCCGCTCCGGCTGCCCACTCGCCGCCGATTCCAAGGCTCGAAATGATCCTGAAGAACATCAGCGCCCAGATATTCGGAGCAAAAGCGCAGGCTGCAGTCCCCAAAGAGTAAAGCAGCATTGTCAGCATCAAGGTTCTGGTTCGCCCAAGCCGGTCAGCAACACGCCCAAAAATGATACCGCCAATTGCCCAGCCAATTAAAAGAACAGAGGTTAGAATGCCTGTCCATTCCAGGGTTGCCGCCTTAGCCTCTGGTGAATTCAGCTCTAGTCCCAGCAGGGTCGGCACGCAATTCGGCGCCACATAATTGAAGAGCAGTCCATCGAATACATCAAAACCCCAGCCAAGCCAGGCCGCAAAGATTACAAGCCACTGATAGCCATTCATGTCCAGCAGCTTAAAGCCTTTTTTATTTTGTAAGTCGGTTTGCGTGTCGTTCATGGCAGATGAATTGTGTTTTACCGTTACTGTTAAGCTAAGATTGAATCATCACGGGAATTGTTTCTTTTTTCACCGATTTTTAACAGATTTATACAAGATGGTCTAATGAATGATATGGATAACAATCTTTCTTTGCAAGATAAGTATTCCCCGAACGGGATCTGCTTTGGCTGTGGCCCTGCCAATGAAAAAGGCCTGAAAATCAAGACATTTGCAGTTAATGGGGAAACCGAAGCCAGATGGCGGCCTCAGCCGCACCACCAGGCATTTCCGGGTTTTCTGAATGGAGGGATTATCGGCGCCTTGCTCGACTGCCACTCGAATTGGACAGCTGCCTATTATCTGATGAAACGAGATGGGAAATCCGAGCCCGACTGCACTGTTACGGCTGATTTCCATGTAAAACTCTTACGGCCGACGCCTGTTGACCGCGAAATCTTACTGAGAGCAAGAGTTACAGAAGCAAAAGAAGACCGGGCCGTTGTTGAAGCAGAACTGATCGCAGATGAAAAGGTTTGCGCGACTTGCCGCGGAACATTTGTTGCTGTAAAACCCGGCCATCCGGCCTATCATCGCTGGTAAATTATTTGTAAGTCAAAGTGATCAAAAAAGAGCCTATTTATCAGAATGTCGGTTTATCAGAAGGCCGGATAAACGCTGAGTGTTCCGGCGTATATCTGCTTGCGGATTAAATTTGCTTGATAACGAAAATAGCAAAGGTCAGAAATTTCTCATTTCAAATATGATAAGAGACGGCTTGGTTTTGCCAGACTAGATCGAGGCGCAGAGGGCCTTTATCTGCTGCTCGAATTCCTGGTAAAGGCCAAGCCTTTTGAGCCATTCGCTTTGCTCTTTTTTAAGTTTCGGCAAATAAACTACATCTGACAAAGCATATTCAACAAGTTCCTGGCTCCATATCCCATCCCATTTTTTACCAAATTTCTGACGCTGCGATTTGTCAAGATCTACAGCAAAATACCTGTAGAGCGTATCGGCAAGCGAGGCGGATTGATTTGCCCCCTTGATTATCAATTTCTCCGCAATCATTGTGTCGAAAACTCCCCTGACCTCAAACCCTTTTGCTTTGAGAAACTTCAGGTCGAATTTCGCATTATGAAAAATTTTGAGCTTGCTTTCTTCTTTGAGCAGTTCTCTGAAAGGGCCGGGATCAACTCCTTCACTCAAGGGGATCAAAACGCTTGTCCTGCCATCGGAAAATTGGAGTGACAACAAACGTCCCCTGCCGGCGTCCAATCCGCTTGTTTCGGTATCACAGCCAATCTCGAAAGCATCGGACAAGAGATTGTATGCTTGGGCTATTTCGCTTTCTGTCCTAATTACTCCGTTAATCACAATAAGCAGCTAAAAGGTTTCGCAAAAACAACTAAAAGCGGCAGCAAGAAAGAGATTCCACTAGTTTACCTTACTCCAAAAATCCGGCCGGCAATGCGGCGTAAAATGACAAATCAAATTCATTTTTCAAATACCATTTTTTTATCTACCCGATGCAACCAGACTCTTAAACGCATCGCTACGGATTTTCAAATGAAGATCTTCTTTTTCATGCTCAGCACCGAGAGAATTGTAAAAATTCAATGCATTCTGATTCCACGAAAGGACCAAAAAATCGAGCCTGCATGCATTCTGCCTTGAACCTTCGATAGCGACTGCCTCGATCAATTTGTGGCCGATCTTAAGCCCACGCCATTGCTGCTTTACGTATAAGTCCTCGAGAAACAAGCCCCTCTCACCGCGAAAGCTCGAAAAATTCGGATAATAAAGTGCGTAGCCGACCGCTTCATTTTCAACCTTTGCAAGTATTGCTCCGGCAAAGGCCTCCTTACCAAAAAGCACTTCGTGCAGGGTTTGCTCTGTAACCGTAAATGTATGTTGCATTTCCTCGAATGCGGCAAAATCCTCGATCAGGCCAAGGAGAACTTTGATATCTTGCGGACCGATTTTTTCTACTGTAACTTTCATAAAAGGCACTGCAGCAAAAATGCCACACAAAAAGTTATGGCAAATGAGATAAAATTAAAGCCGCCGGTTTGGCTGCTTACTCAATCCGAATAAGGGTTTGAATAAGGCTTTGGCCGGCGGCGTTACTAAACGTAAATAAACCTGATAATTTTTCGCGATTAATTCGCTTCTAAACTAATTACCTTTTTTCTTGGGGGCGGCTTTCTGCGGCGTAATTTTCTGCTCTTCTTTCAGGTTTTGAATCAAGGCCAAAGCGTCCTGTTTATATTTATGCCCATCGGGTGCCGCCGAGGCATATTTTTGCAATATATTCGCCCCTTCCTGCAGTTGTTCTTTGTTGTTATTCACATATCCGATGTTAACCAGGCTCAGCCCAAGGCCAGCCATAGCGTCAAGGTTATCAGGGGAGGTTTCGAGCACCTTGCGGTATTCAATAATTGCCTGCTCCGGATTGCCTGCAACGCGGTAAAGATCTGCCATAAGTGTTTTGGCTTGCTCTTTGGCTTCGGCAGACTGCTCGTTCTCGAAATAAACCGGAAGATAGGTTTTTGCGATTTCTAATTTTGACTCGTCAACCTGTTCGGTCTGCACCATCAGCCTGAAAGTGTCCTTTATACCACGAAGGGCAGTATAGGTTTGGCTCTGCTTCAATTGTCCGGCAATATCATTTGGCGCCGCTGCATTGAGTATTTCAAGGGACTGCTTGTAACCCTCAACAGCACGCGAGAGATAATCCTTGACGGCTTTGAAAGCTTCCAATCTGGCGCTTGCGTCAGGGTTTTTTACGTTATCATTGAATTTGCGGACTGCAAGCTCACGCAATGCTGCTCCTTTATTATTGAGCAATACAGGGGCGCTGCCGGCAAATGTTGGATTTGCTGCAATTCCCTCATCATATTTTGCAACGGCAAGCTCGAAATTTTTCGCCTGGAAGGCATCATTTCCCTCTTTTAATGCGGCCTGTATGATTGCGGTTTCCTGCTTGATTTTTTCATTTTTGGCCTGAATTTCTTTTACCTTTGCTTCGTACTCGGCCTGCGCCTTTTTTTGCTCTTCAGTCATTTCTCCGCCGGCCGCAGCTCCTGTTCGGGCAAGGTATTCGCGTACTTCATCGGGAGTTAAGCGTCTTCCGTCGCCGGGACTCATCTCGATTTTCAAATCCATATCGCCGGCGCGCACGTTTGGATAATAAGTCGGCTGGGCTCCCGGAGCGCTCACGGATATTACATAAACAGCCCCAAGCGGCAATCCTGCAAAGTTGAAAATGCCTTTCTTATCAGTCTTTGCCGTTGGGCCAGAGGCTTTGATATCAGTCCTGAAAACCTCTACCAAAGCACCTGCCACAGGCTCTACGCTACCGTCGGCTTTTTTGATCTCGACCTTTCCGCTAATTGGCGCAGTCTGTGCCGATGCATTTAAAAAAGTAAAACCGCTGATTGTTGCAATTAAAAGGGTATAAATAAATTTTCTAAACATTTGAAGCCTCCCAAACTTTAAGCGCATGGCTGCCCGCGATGAACGATGCAACCGCGGAAGATTTTAGATGCCATTTATGGCGCTTTCGTTCGAAACAAATTGATAATATCGCAAACGAGGAAAGCTTGTTAAGTCCGGATAAAAGAATCTGCCTGCGAGAAGTTAATAAAAAGTAGGTTTTTTCTACGAGCTTTAATTACCGCTTGAGTCATAAGGTGTTTTAATTATTGATTTTGTCATTTTGTCAATAATAGAGTTAACCTGACGGATAATAGATGAGTTGATGAATTAGATTTAAGATGAGCCGGTAAACACTTATCTTTTAGAAAAAAAGCATTGATGCTTTTGTAACAAAGCTTTTAAGCCTTTAATGTTTTTGCTTTTGCCTCCGCCCAATTTCATTATCACCCCGGCCTGGTTTAATCTTAGATTGTCAGGGATTTTATTTTTTTTAAGTTAAAGCCTTAATTAAGCCAACATTGATTCTGAAATCATGGTATCCGGACAATTGACTTCAAGCATTCAGAAACATGCCTCAGAGCGTAAATATAATTTTTGCTCCGGCCCGGCCCTGCTTCCGCTCGCAATTCTGGAGCAGGCACAAGTTGACATGCTCTCTTACAAAGGCAGCGGAATCGGAATAATGGAGCTAAGCCACCGCTCAGCACTATTTACCGGCCTGATTGAAGAGGCAAGGTCCCGGATCCTGAATTTGCTCGGGTTAGATTCAGACTTTGAGGTTATTTTTTTCCAGGGCGGCGCTACGCTTCAGTTTTCGGCCCTGCCGCTTAATTTCATTGATGACAATGGTTTTGGCGCCTATATCGTAAACGGCCATTGGAGTAAAAAAGCCTTTCAGCTAGCCAGCCAGGTGCGAAGTGCCAAAATCATCTGGGAGCCTACCACAACAAACAGCGAAAAAGTTCCCACAGAGACCAAAATAGCCCTGGATAAAGGCGCCGCCTTTTTGCACTACACTTCTAATGAAACTATTGATGGGATTGAATTTCACCAAGAAATCGTATCATCCGATGCTCCTGTTATTTGTGATGCAAGCTCCAACATTCTTACCAGGCCGATTGATCCCGATAATTTCGACTTAATTTATGCCAGCGCGCAGAAAAATCTTGGGCCCAGCGGGTTAACCGTATCAATAATCAGAAAATCTTTCCTCGATAAATGCCGGGGGACGGATATTCCGCTTCTGGACTACAGAGCAATGGCTCAAAACCATTCGCTTTTGAATACTCCGAACACCTGGGCGATTTACCTTGTAAACAGTGTCTGTAAATGGATAGAAGATCAGGGCGGAGTTGAAAAAATGCACGCTTTGGCCAGGCAAAGGTCTGAAATGATTTATGAAGTCATTGATAATTCTGATGGGTTTTACCAAAATCGGATACCTGAAGAGTCTCGATCGAGAGTAAACGTTGTCTTTCACCTTCCGACTAAAGAACTGGAGGAAGCCTTTCTGGGTGAGGCCGAAAAGCAGGGATTTTACGGGCTCGCCGGCCATAGAAGTGTCGGCGGCATAAGGGCCTCGATGTATAATCCCTTCCCGCCGGAAGGTGCCCAAAAGCTCTCGGAATTTATGAAGGATTTTGCCGCAGAATTCGCCGATTTTTGAATTAACTTTTCTTGAAGAAATTTTGCCTTAAAATTTCGCCTTAATCGAATAAAGACTTGATCTTCCTGTTACAGTGTCTATCTGCTAAATTGCCGGCATTTCATACGTTGCCGCCATTTCAAAATCTATTGATTTTTCTGGATTAAGCAGATTGTTTCAAGATTAAGCAAATGGTTTGATAAACCCCGCCTCAGGCCTTATTTTTCAAGCTTCAGGCTTTATCCTATGGACGGGTTAAAACTTCGGCTTTACTGACAATTTCGAAAACTGCATTTTCAACCAAACGGTCATCCTCTTTATTTACCGTCCTTAGGTCGAGTACGACTTCGTCATCCTCAATTCTTGCAATTACGGGCGGATCGTGTTTACGCAATTCTGACAGCAAACTATCGGCATTGATTTCAGGTGTTTTTATTGCAATCAGGGTAGTTTCAAGCCGGACTGTAGGCGCTGCCCCACCGCCGATGGCTGACGCTCCTTTTTTGGTTCTAATCTCAATTTTGTGGGACAAGAACTCACTTGATTTATCTTTCAGCCTTTTAATAAGGCTCTCAGCCCTTGAGTCAATTTCCCAAGGCTCAAGAGCAATAGCACGCAAGGCCGGGATTTCTTCGATCGCAGTTTCGAACTGATAGCTAAACAAAGTGCCTTCCAATGCAGCATAGGTTAGTTTGTCAGCCCTTACGGCTCTGTAAAGCGGGTTTCGGCGTATCTTGCCTATCAAGTCAGCTTTGCCGACAATTAAACCAGCCTGCGGGCCGCCTAAAAGCTTATCGCCGCTGAAAGTAACGATGTCAGCCCCGCCCTCAATAATCTCCGCAATCCGAGGCTCATCTGAAATACCGTATTCAGCTAAATCGAGCAAAGCTCCTGAACCGGCATCCCAGAGCAAGGGCAAGCCATATTTTTTTGCCAGCCGTGCAGTTTCCGATACGCTTGGCAGGCTGCTAAATCCCTCTATCCTGAAATTCGACTGATGTACTCTGAGTATTGCAGCAGTTTCTGCACCAATAGCTTTTTCGAAATCCGAGATTTTAGTGCGGTTTGTCGTACCGACTTCTCTAAGCTTTGCCCCGGATTGAGCCAGTACATCGGGAATCCTGAAATCTCCGCCGATTTCTACCAGCTCGCCGCGCGAGACGATCACTTCTCTGCCGCCGGCAAGTGTGCTTAAGACGAGTAGATTGGCTGCCGCACAATTATTGACAATCAGGGCATCTTCGGCCTTGCACAGTTCGGCAACCAATTTTTCCGCAGCTGCACCCCGCCGGCCTCTTTTTCCGGTGCTTAAATCGTACTCGAGATTACAGTTTGCTGCGGCCTGCAGGATTCTTTCAACCGCCCTTGCTGAAAGCGGGGCCCGGCCCAGATTCGTATGAATTACAACGCCGGTAGCATTTATAACCCTTTTTATTTTTTCTGCCTCGATTTTGTTTAATTGAATCGCCAATGCATTGGCTAT
>DATLZX010000315.1:0-6069 GCA_035573795.1 Pyrinomonadaceae bacterium
CTGGCATTACTCCATAATCAGGCCCCGCCAATCATCCATAAAAACATACGTCCAAAAAACATCAAACTCGGTATAGACGGCAATATCAAATTGTACGGATTTGGAATTGCAGACAGTTCTGATAACGTAACAAGCAATTCCCTTTTCGACGAATCTCTTGATACGCCCGTTTTGAATTACTCTCCCCTGGAGCTTATCTGGGACGGCCTTGATGCTGCATCTCAAAAGGTAATTCTGGCTGGATACGATGATAAAAGTGAAAAAACACTGAAATCTCCGCCAGACCCGCGCAGTGATATTTATTCTGTTTCTGCAACGCTCTATCATCTGATTACCGGTAAAGTTCCGGTAGATCCGCTCGAGAGGTCAATCGAGATTCTGGATGGCAAGTCAGATCCTCTGGCCCCGCCAAGTCAGATAAATTCCACAATCCCGCCCGAAGTATCAGAGGTATTGATGCGTGGGCTCTCGATCAAGCGCGAGGATCGCTACGACACAGCTACAATCATGCGTCAGGTATTGAAAACTGCCATGATCCGTGTCAGAGAACGTGAAGAGGCAGAGCAGGAAGACCTCCATGATGCAGTAGAAATCCTTAGTAAGAGCCAGGAGCAGGACCTCATTGCTCAAAAACATGAAGCCGAGGAAGCCGCCCGTAAAGCAAAAGAAGCTGAGGAGGCCGCACGCAAGGCAAGAGAGGCCGAAGAGCAAAGGCTTGCTGCTGAAAAGCGTGCCGCTGAAATGGAACGCTTGCTCAGAGAAAAAGAGGCCGAAAGAAAACGCAAACGTGAAGCTGAGGCCGCAAAGAAAAACGCGGAAGAGCAGCAGCCTGGCGCTCAGACCGAAGACGACCTTTTAGGCATCATTACTCCTGTCAAAGAACAGGCCGCTCATGCTGCAGAAACTCCGGCGAATAATGTCGTTGCCGATTCCTCAGCACCGGTTAACTCTGACCAGCTGGCATCTGAATTTCCTTCTGCGGCCAATGAGCCGCTTGATACTGAAATGCTTCTTGATGTGTCTTCTTCAGAAGCTAAAGCAGAAGTCTTAGAAGCAGAAGTTGAAGAGTCGTTTGTTGAAGCATACAGTGACAGTAGTGCTGTCGCCAAAGCAGAACCAGTAACGGCAGAAGCAGTTCAGGACGATCATTCATCTGTTTCAAAAATTGAATCTGATGACTCCCTGGCATTCTCAAGCTACTCTGCTTCATCAGCTTATGAAAGTGACAGTGCTCCTAAAAGCGGTTTCCCAATGGCAATTGTCGCTGGAGGCGTCGCTGTGATTGTGCTAATTGCTGCAATTGCTTGGTTTATGCTTAGCTCTTCTACGCCGTCTCAGCCTTCGTCAGCCGAGACTAAACCGCAGCCGGCACAGCAGCAGCCGCAACAAGCCGAGCCGGCCCCACAGAATGCTTTTGCACCGCAAACCGAAACCACCGAGTCGCCAGAAGTTAAATCAGAAAAGACTTCCGCAGTAACCGAAAGTGAACCTGCTCAATCAAGAACGCAGGCCAAGCAAAACCCTCAAGCGGCAAAGCAGGCTAAGCCTACACCTGAAGCTCAGGCACAAAAGCCCGAACAGAAGAAAAAAGTTACTGTTGACGATTTGATTAATGACAATTAAACCAAACCACTGATTAAAACCAGAAAAAGCTATGAAATCATTATCCCTCAGTTACGCCCGCCTAAGACATTCCGCCATACTCTTTTTGGCCTTATTTACAATTGCTTTTTCTGCTGCGATAGTTTTAGCGCAAGCACCTCCGTTATCGCTGGCAGATATCCTGATCGGCCTGAGGTCGAAAAAAGTCTCGATCGAAGAAAGGAATCAGATCCTGACTCAAGCCGTCAAAGAGCGCGGAATTACTTTTGAAATCACCCCTGAAATTGAAAAAGAATTGGCAACTACTGGTGCCAGCGCTGATCTGATTGCTGCAATTCATGTGAAAAGTGCAGCTCTGCAGAGCAAGCCGAAACCAAAGCCAACCGTTGCGGCCCAGCCTACGCCTTCGCCGACCCCTGCACCGCCCGATTACACTTTCTATCAAAAACGTGCAGATACAAGCCTGAGCAAAGGCGAGGCCGAGGCAGCACTTGCTGATTACAACAAAGCTTTGGAGTTGAAAAATGACGTTCCGGATCTTTATCTAGCTCGCGGCCGGGCTTATTTCTCGATGAAATCTTATGACCTTTCAGTCAAGGATTTTGATAAAGCCATCGAGCTTGCTCCAAAAACGGCAGTTGCTTTTCTCAGCCGCGGCAGAAGTTATGAACAATTAGGCCAAAAAGACAAGGCACTTGCTGACTATAAAAAGGCCGTCGAGCTCGACTCAGCCAATGAAGTAGCAAAAGCCGAGGCTAAACGCCTGCAGGACGAGATTGCAAAAGAGGAAGCCGCAAAAGCTGCTGAAGCAGCCCGATTGGCTAAGCCAGAGTACTTGTCGCTTGGCAATATCGGAGCGGATGAGGCCGTCCGCCTTGTTACTCCGGTTTATCCGCCCATTGCAAGGCAATCCAGAATTGGCGGCCTTGTAACTGTCGAGGTAGAGATAGACACCGAGGGCAATGTTACTTCGGCCAAAGCAACCTCTGGCCATACAATGCTTCGCGGAGCTGCAGAAGAAGCTGCCCGTCGTTCAAAGTTCAAGCCATCTAACTACAATGGCGAACCCATCAAAGCTCGTGGAGTAATCACTTTTAACTTTACTCCGTAAATTGCTATCTGCGGTTCTACGGCTTTGCCGTCCGATAAAATCCAAAAGCCCTTGCGTCTGTGCTGCAAGGGCTTTTATTTTTTTATTAAGGCCGAAATGAGAGATTAGCTGCGGATATGAAAATCTCTCAGATTAAATATTGTCTGATTGATAATCTGCCAATTCCTTATCGTTTCGAACGTGTATTCGGCCAACAATGCTTAGTCTGCTAGTATTTTGCACCCAATCAATAACTGCTTTTCGTGCTTTGAGCAGATTCCGTTGTCTTCCCTTCGGCCTCCTGTGCTATTTTCACTCCAACGCTTGCACCAATTCTGGTAGCTCCTGCCTCCAGCATTGCTCTGGCATCGTCTATGCCGCGAACGCCTCCCGATGCCTTCACTCCCAACGCTCTTCCTACAGTTCGTCTCATTAAGGAAACGTCATGCACAGTGGCTCCGCCCTTTGAAAACCCCGTTGAAGTTTTTACAAAATCGGCCCCTGCATTCTTTGCCGCCAGGCACGCCCTGACTTTTTCTTCGTCAGTCAAAAGTGCCGTTTCGATAATCACTTTGCAAAGTACATGATTTTCATGCGCCGCCTCCGCTACCGCTCTGATATCCTGTTCTACCGTGCAGTCATCTCCTGATTTCAAGGCGCCGATATTTATAACCATATCAACTTCGCGCGCACCATCGAATATCGCACGCCTGGTTTCAAAGGCCTTTACATCCGTTGTAGTAGCTCCTAGCGGAAAACCAATCACGGTACAAACCGGAACGCCGCTTCCTTCAAGATACCTTGCGGCCCGCGATACCCAAAAAGGGTTAACGCACACAGAAGCAAAACCGTACTCTACCGCTTCAGAGCAGAGTTTTTTGATCTCTGATTCGCTTGCGTCCGGCCTTAAAAGTGTGTGGTCAATCAGGCTTGCCCAATCACGAGCAGTGGCGGTTTCACCCAGCAGGATTCCGATTCTTTCGGCACCTGCATCAACAATCCGCTCGACATCTGCCCTGCAAAAGGAGGTAGGGCAGTCTTTTTCCAGCCTTTCCAGTATAAGGTCAGTTATTTTTTCGACCAATAAATCGTAATTTCCGTTTGTGGTCATATACTTTTATAAACTTTTTTAGAGGAGTGGGTAATTTTAGTAAATTCTTCTCTCTTGGTATTTCAGGAGAATCTTTTCCGGCTTCCCTACAGACTCCTGCCGTATTGTTTATCAATTGACTCGATTTTATTGACTCTTCGTAGATGCCTCTCTTCAGTCAGCTCTGAGGTTAAAAAAACTTCGCAAATTTCAATCATCTCCTGCAGGCTGTTTTGCCCTGCACCAAGCGTTAAAATATTTGCTCCGTTGTGCTCGCGCGCATTCCTTGCCAATTGAATGTTGTAACAAGCGGCAGCTCTGATTCCCGGCAGCTTGTTAGCGGCTATGGCGCTTCCTATTCCTGCACCATCTATCAGGATACCTGCATCAGCCTGGCCGTTTGCAACAGCCCTGGCCACAGAATGTGCAATATCCGGATAATCTACCGGTGAACTGGATTGTGTGCCGTGATCGCGAACGTGCAGCCCCAGTTCCTCCAGCTTCGCTACAAGCTTTCCTTTTATTTCAAACCCGCCATGATCTGCTCCAATCGCTATTCTTTTAACCTTAAGCCCAAGATTTCTTGGCTTTTTGATTATTAATTCTATTTTTTTCTCCTTGATCAGGTCCTTGGCAAGCGGTGTAAATTTTGCTCCTTCGGCAATTCTTAATCTATCGCCTTCAGAAAGGCCGCGGATGTCATCTTCTGTTATCAGGTTTTTTGCTGATTCGTCTCTTTCAAATTCCCTTTCACTTCTTTCTTTAATTGAATTTACCTTTACATGCTCAGGCTCAGCATATCTGGTCGCCTCAGCTAAGGCCTCTCGTACCATTTCTTTGATTTTCTCTCTGCTGGCTTTATCAGGGCTCATTTTGATGCTTATTAAATTGAATATTCCATCTAAATTTAGATAATCGTATTTATATTATCTCTTAGAGATTTGTATTCTAACTATTATTTGCATAGTATTGCACAAAAATGCAGGTTTCAAAGCCCATAGGCTCAAAACGCAGCCTTTAACCTGATTTTCATCGTTTTTCGCCGCCGGAATGTTTCTTTAGTAACTTTTAGATGAATGTTTTTACAAATTTCTTGATATGAATTCTGCTGAAAAAATCCAAATACCAACCAGTGAGTTCGATAATCCTAATCTTGAGATACTTATTTCTGCAGATAAAATTTCTCAACGAATTAAAGAATTAGGCGAGCAGATAACCAAAGACTACTGTGGAAGAGAGCTTGTCCTGGTCGGAGTACTAAAAGGCTCGGTTATCTTCCTTGCTGATCTTATGCGGGCAATTGATTTGCCCTTGACGATAGATTTTATGTCAGTTTCTAGTTACAAGGGAGGAACCCAAAGCACTGGAGACGTCGAGATCTTGAAAGACTTGAGCAATCCGATTCGCGGTAAGGATGTTATTGTAGTCGAGGACATAATTGACACCGGACTGACGCTTTCACGCCTTCTGGAGATTCTTGCCTCGCGCGGTGCCAATTCCATCAGGTTGGCCACTTTTCTCGATAAGCCAGAACCTAGAATACATAAACACGTTAAAATAGACTACACAGGCTTTGTTGTGCCTAATCGCTTCGTGGTCGGCTACGGCCTCGATGCTGCCGGAAGATATAGAAATCTCCCCTTCGTGGCCGTTGTCCGCGATCCCGATCAAATCTAGTTTTTTTAGTCTATTTGTTGACCTTAGGCTATTTAAGTCCAGTTTTCAGACCGCTTGATGGCCATTTATTCAGTGGCCTCCGAATGCTGCCCTGTTCTAAAGCTGCCATCAAATATTATTCTACAGACGGATCGTATCTTCTCCGGCTAGCTAAAAGGCCCTTGAACATAAAAAACATTGCCAGGACATGGAAACAAGCTCCCCAAAAATCTCTGTATCCAAGCGAAACGACCATATCCGTAAAATAGAGAAACATCCCTAAAATAAATGCAAAATCGTTCCCTCGACGTGAGAAATATCCAAACAGAGCCAAAATCCCGGCTGCTGCCAGATTCAACCCAAAGCCTGCATATTGATCCGCTTGTGATCCGGTCAGGTAATGATTATCAATGTATCTTGTAATTCCGAGGCCGAAAAAAGTGCTGGGCCAGCCGCTAAGAAATGTGTAAATGCTATCAGCTGCGGCAAGCAGTGATACCCAAAGAAACCAGTTTGCACCTAAGCGCATCTCGCGAATCTTCTCAACATCATCTGCAGGGCCATAAAATTCACCTACTTTTTGCATCTTTCCTCTCCCTCTATATCGAAATATTAGAACAGCAAAATCATA
>DATLZX010000316.1:0-7032 GCA_035573795.1 Pyrinomonadaceae bacterium
ATCGTCAAAGCGGAAATAGCCAAAGGTCGAGCTGAGAGTGGTCCGCTCATTGCCGTTCATGTCCGTGAGGACAACGGTCGCACCGAGCAGCCCTCTTCCGCCGCCCGTTGCATAAACCCGCCCGCTGATTGTTACCCCACCTGCCGAAGGTGAAAGCAGGTAGGCAGTCTGTACTTTTTCAAATAAAGACTGCGAGCCACCATAGATCCCTCCTGCATATGAACCCCTGGCGCGGATGTAAAGATTCTGAGCGGCGGGTAGGTTCTGACCAGCTAGTGTCCACACGGTGCCTTGCGGCGTGACGGAGCTTACTGTCGCAGTGCCGAGGGCGGTGTAGTTGACGCCGTCGGTTGATTTCTCGAAGTTCAGGTAGGAAAGATTCGGCGAGGCTCCGTTAAGGGTAAGAGTGATCGTGTTTTGAGTAACAGACATAGCCTGCATTGCTGCAGTGTCGTTAGTCAAACGAGCTATGCGATCACGTGGCTGGCCGCCTATTTGTGTAAATATGCCGCCGGTCAGGATTTTGCCACTCTGAGTTGGCAATAGTGTATACACTGCATCGTTGGCATTAGGATTAAAGCCTAAATCAACTGAGCCGCTAGGCAGCAGGCGCGCAATGTAGTTACGCGATACGGAATCTATTTGGTTAAAAAAGCCTCCGACAAGGATCTTGCCGTCTGACTGCAAAGCCAAAGTATTGACAAAATTGCTCGCACTAGGGGCAAAACCACTTTCAACAGAGCCGTTCGAGTTCAGACGTGCAATGTAATTACGCGGCTGTTGGGTTGGGTTGCCGATGTTTGTGAAAGTACCGCCAACAAGGATCTTGCCGTCCGGCTGTATTGCCAGTGCATAGACAAAGTTATCTGCTTTTGGATCAAAACCTGAATCGAGCGAGCCGCTCGTATTCAAACGGGCTATATTGAGGCGAGACTGCTGAACTGGGCTGCCGATTTGTGAGAATTGACCGCCAATGACTATCTTGCCGTCGGGCTGAAATGCAATCGCGAAGATAACACCATTGGGATTAGGATTGCTAAAAGCCGGATCAAGAAAGCCATTAGAGTCCAGCCGTGCAATATATTTATTTGAAACACCACCGATAGTGTTAAAGGCTCCGGCAACTAGAATCTTGCCGTCAGGCTGTAATGCTATTGCATAAACATCAGAGTTAGCATCCGGATCGAAACTTGTATCTACCGAGCCGTCAGTATTCAATCTTGCAATGCGGTTGCGAGTAAGCTGGATGGGATTTCCGATTTTTGTAAATTGTCCGCCGACCAGTATTTTTCCGTCAGGTTGAATAGCAATTGAATAGACAGAGCCATTTGGAGCGGGATTGAAGCTTGCATCGAGCGAGCCGTCCGGATTTATGCGGGCAATGTTAGCTCGTGGATTGCCGCCGAAGGTTGAAAAAAAACCGCCGACGATGATCTTGCCGTCATTTTGCTCAGCCATCGCAATAACAGCATTGTTTGAACTGAGGCTAAGTGTGGCATCCAGCGAGCCGTCCTGATTCAAGCGAGCTATACGGTTGCGTGGTTGCTGCGTTGGGCTTCCGATATTTGTAAAAGCTCCGCCGACGAGTATCTTACCATCAGACTGCAGAGCAAGCGCTCGGGTAGTGTTACTGGCGTTCGGGTCAATGAAACTTGTGTCAACCGAGCCGTTCGAATTTAGGCGTGCAACATAGTTGCGCGTTTGACTGCCGACGGATGTAAAGTTACCGGCGGCTAAGATCTTGCCGTCTGTCTGTAAAGTTAAATCATAGACAACAGCGTCGACGCTCGGGTTGTTGAAACTTGCATCGAGGTTTCCGTTTGAGATCAGACGTGCAATGTGGCTTCGTGATCCGCCTCCAATAGAGAGGAAGTCACCACCGGCCAAAATATTACCATCAGCTTGAATTTTTAAAGCGTAAACTGTGCCGTTGGCGTTTGGGTTGAAACTCGTATCCGGCGAGCCGTTTAAATTCAACCTTGCGATATGGTTGCGATTTAACTGCGGGTTGCCGATAAATGTGAAGTCGCCCCCAATAACTATCTTTCCGTCCGGTTGCATTGCCAGGGCATAAACATAATCATCAACTTCAGGGTTAGTGAATGTTACATCAAGAAAACCAGTTGATTCTAAGCGGGCAACACGGCTGCATATGCCGCCACCAATTGAAGTGAAGTCACCGCCTACTAATATTTTCCCGTTTGGCTGCACTAAAATTGTGGATACAGTTGTGTTTGCATTTGGGTCAAAGCTTATGTCGAGAGTGCCGTCTGAATTTAGCCTTGCAATGCGGCTGCGCGATCCACTACTGATCGAAGTGAAATCACCTCCCACCAAAATTTTTCCGTCCGATTGAAGGGCTAAAGCAAGAACAGTTCCATTGGAATTTGTGTTGATAAATGTAGTATCTACCGTACCGTCAGGATTCAAGCGGGCAATACGGCTTCGCGCTACCTGCGGTGTACCTATATTTGAGAAAGAACCGCCAACAATGATTTTGCCATCAGGTTGTACTACAAGAGCATAGACAATTCCATCTGCGTTCGGGTTAAAACCGTCCGCTGCGGACTGACCGGATACGGACAATGCCAGCGCAAATACGCATAAGAATATAACGCTGGATTCTATTACAACCTGATGCAGCCGACTGCGGAACTTCTTTGCGTTTACTTTCTTAATGCCAGATATTTTTTGGCTACCTTTCGTTGGGCGTTTTTTCATTGTTTTCATTGCTTTAGTGCTCCCTTTCAATACAACGCATGAATATTTTCTCTCTTAACTACAACCACAAATGTTTTTCGCTCACGGTGCGAGCCATTGCTTTAATGCTGCGAGATTTTCCTTTAAAACATAACCTTGAGCGCCGGCTGCCTGCGCCTCCTCTCGCAAGGCAGCCGTGTTGTGATTAGTTACGATCACAACTCGCGCATCTGGAAAAGCCGCTTTGATTTGGCGCGTTGCGCTGATCCCGTCAGTGTGGTTCATCTCGATGTCCATCAAAACCCAGTCGGGACGATGTCTTTTGTAAAATGTCAAAGCCTCTGATCCGTCAGTGCATTCGAACACTTCGTCTGTGTATTTACCGACAAACTGTCTTATCAGGCGACGCATATCTGAGTTGTCTTCGACTATTAAAAGCTTCATCACAGACAGATTTATAGCCGAGGGCTGAATAGATTGGCATGAGCAAAGCTGCTTAATTTTCATGAGTAGAACTGCTCAAATTGCATGAGTAGAACTACTTATTTTTAATTATCGCTGGTGTGAAATTTCAGAATTTTGCAGATTTGGAATTTTTTTAAGGAAGTGTTTTCACCGTATGAATAAGCAGTGTTGTTACAAAGTTATTGACAATTCGGAGACTATTCGGCGGAGAGTTCTTTTTTGTATTGAATCGCGAATTTCGCCAGGGCATGCGAACCCTGTAGGTCTAATTTTTGACAAATGTGCGCCCGATGATTTTCGATCGTGCGGACACTTACGCCGAGTTCGGCGGCGATTTCTTTACTAGTTTTAAGTTCGGCAAGCAGAGAGAGTATGCGGCGCTCTGTAGGGGTCAAATCCTCTATATTGGTCTTTTTGTTTAATTGCTCAGTGCGGTAAATACGCTTTAGCAAGTGTGAGGAAACTGCCGGACTGAAGTACTCCTTACCGGCTAAAACAGTTTTGATACAACCGACGATTTCTGAAGCAGCACCGTCTTTGACGACAAAGCCTCGTACACCCAGGCTGATGGCCTGCTCGAAATGCGCAGCATCTTTATACATTGTCAGAATGACAACATTAACTCGTAAACGAAGTTTCTGAATTTCACGTGCAACTGCAAAACCATCAGCTTCCGGCATATCGAGATCTAACACAGCAACGGCCGGCTGAAGTTCCTTGATCAATTGCAATGCTTCAAGGCCGGTCTCGGCCTCGGCAATTACGCGAAAGCCGCGTTCGCGCTCGATAACGCTTCGAAGCCCGCCGCGAAAAATCGGATGATCATCTGCAATCAGAATCTGAATCTCTTCCACTTATTTTAACTCTGGATTTTCCCTCTTTACTGAACCTAAGTTTTTTTGCAAGATACAAAAATTTTACCTGAGTAATATATCAGAGCAAAGTTTTGATAAGAAAGTTAAATCCGGGCGATCGAGGATGATGCATGCCGCAAGTATCTTTTATAATTTGTTTTGAAGCGGAATCCGGAGCCTGATTACCGTACCGATGTCAGGATGCGAATCAATCGAATAAATGGCTCCGATCATTCGCGCCCTTTCAGCCATGCCAATCAAGCCGAATCCGCTTCTTTCGCTGTTTTTGCCATCTTTCGAAAAGTTAACTGCAAACCCGCGGCCATCATCCTTGATAATGATTTCGACCCTGTCGCTTGATCGCTTGATGCTCAAGATCGCATTACGTGCTTGTGAGTGCTTGATTATGTTGTTGACAGATTCCTGCACTATCCGATAGATGCTTGTTTCGGCCTCGCCTGAAAAAATGCCATCTATCGAGTCGGCTTTGATCTCAATTTTAATATCGCTAATTTCAGAGATTCTGCGGAAAATTGCTTCGAGCGTGCGTGTTAGTCCAAAGCGATCTATTTGATACGGACGCAGGTTGTAGGAAATCTCCCTGCATTCTTCTATGGCACCGGCGGCTGAGTTTGATAATTCCTCGAGCTGCTCTTTAACCGTTTCTTTTGATTCGAGTTCGCTCAAGGCAAGAAATGCCCGGTTCTTGATGATCAAAAGACTCTGCCCGATTGAATCGTGCAGTTCGGCGGCAATGCGCTGGCGCTCTTGTTCTTGCGAAGCTAGGAGCTTGCGTGAAAATTCCTCCTGTTGCTTGCGAGCTCTCTCAAGCCGCAGTACCCTTGCACGATAAAAGGCAAATGCGGTGCCAAAGACTACTGCCGTGCATAAAATCCAGAACCAATTTGTACGATAAAATGGCGGCAAGATTTTAATTTTGAGGCTTGTGCCTTGCGTGTTCCAAACGCCATCTGAATTTGCAGCAGTCACATGAAAAATATACTCGCCAGCAGGTAGATAAGAATAATAAGCAGCTCGGCGCGTTCCGGCTTCTACCCAGTCTGCGTCTTGTCCCTCTAGCCTGTACCGGAATTTGACAAATTCCGGCTTGATAAAGCTCAAGCCTGTGTAGGTTATCTCCAGGTTATTTTTGTCAGGTGCGATTGAAATCGAGGGCAGGGAATCGCTATCCATGTTCTGTTTTATCTCCTGATTGTCAACACGAACTGATTCGATCACAACAGGCGGCGGAATCGGATTTGTTAAAATTTTCGATGGGTCAATGACTGCAACACCGCGTTGAGTTGGAAACCAAAGCTTTCCGTCACTGGCTTTGATGCCAGCCGGTTGTTGGCCTCCGTTGCATTCGGTTTCAATCAGTCCGTCCGCTTTTCCATAGGCGATTGATTCTATACGGTTGATTTTGCCCTCGGCAAAGTCAATGAGTTGTTGCTTAGCGACACGATAGATGCCACGGTTTGAAGACATCCAAAAATTGCCTTGTTCATCCTCGAGTATCTGAAAAACGCCGTCATTAAATAATCCATCATTCGATGTATAACGTGTGAACTTTCCATCCTTTAGACGCGTCAAACCGCCATCGTAACTTCCTATCCATACAGTGCCATCATTTTCCAGATAAAGGGATCTCACAAGATTGCTGGAGAGCCCATCGGCAGCAGTAAAAGTTTTTATTCTGCACGCAGTTAATTCGCCTTGGCAATTTTCAATCTTTGCAAGCCCACCGAATGCTCCTATCCAAAGCGTTCCGTCTGGAGCTTCGTAAATCACTTTCAGATCGTTGCTAGGCAGTCCGTCGCTATCGGTAAGGTGTGATAATTCACCGTTTTTCAGGCGATATAATCCATTACTTGTTGCAAACCAGATAGCTCCGGATCGATCTTGATGTATTGCGGTAAAAGATGCCCTGATTCCATACCGATTTCCGAAATCATGGAATTTCCCATTTTCAAGGTAGTAAACTGTCTCCCAATTTCCAAACCACAAACGGCCTGAACTATCCTGCTCGATTGCAGTTACATCGGATGCAAAACTCTCTCTGCCAGGAACAGGAAAGAAACGACCGGCCGAAAAGCGAGTAAGGCTCTTGCCGCCAATCCAGATGTTGCCTTGGCGATCTTCGTAAATGGGATGAACTATCTCAGCCTGCAAGCCGTCTTTGAGTGAATAAAAGCTGACGCTCTGCCGGCTGAGGCGATTCAAACCGCGATAATAGGTTCCGATCCAGATGTTTCCCTCTCTGTCCAGAAATATGCGCGATATGACATTATCTGAGAGTCCGTTTGTAGTATCTATCACTTTGATACCGCCGTCAGGGCTTATGATTACTGCACCTTTATCGGTTCCGGCCCAGAGGTTTCCTTCCGTATCCTCAGCACTGGGTGAAACGTGATTGTCCGGCAGGCCGTCTCTGGTAGTAAAGGCCTTGATTTGGCCGTTAAATAATTGGAATAAACCATCATTATTGGTTCCGATCCACAAGCGCCCTTTTTTGTCTTCGAATAAATTTTGTATGTTTGCTGACCGGTTTCTGAATGGAAGGTGATATTCCTCTGTGTGGCCATCTTTGTAACGAAACACTGTTTGTCCCCGCGTGTACCAAAAAGCCCCTGATTTTCCCCACAGAGCCAGACTCTCTTTGGTTTCTCCGGCAATCGGCGCAGATGGCACGAATTTCTCTCCATTCCAGCGAAAAATTCCAGATTCTGTGTACACAATAGCATCGCCTTCGGCATTTAAAGTCAACCGCCAGATAGGCTCTTTAGTAGAATTGCCGGCGCTGTAGGTTTCGAACTCACCATTGTGATAGCGCATGATGCCATTGCCATCCTCTGTCCCTATCCATAAATCGCCATGCGCGTCTATCACAAGTTGTGTGAAACGATTCGTGACTATTCCTTTAGAATTGTTTTTATTGAAGACTACAAACCGCACTCCATCATGTCGCACAAGCCCGTCCAAAGTCGCCAGCCAGATATAGCCATCGCTCGTT
>DATLZX010000317.1:0-2401 GCA_035573795.1 Pyrinomonadaceae bacterium
GCCAAGAGAGTATAGAAATACACCAATCGCAAGAGAAAATATCGGCACAGCGGAATATAGAAAAAAGCGGCGGCGAAGCTCAGCAACGTCGAAGTAAACCCTGAATGAAGTTGACCAGACATGAGCAACGTCTATCAGCAAAACTGCAGAAACCCAAGTCCATTCCGGAGTCTCGCGCTCGGCCAAACCCAGCGGGAAGCCGATCAAAACCAGTAGCAGAGAAACAGAAGCACTTCCCAAAAATACTCCCAGATCCACATTTCTGGAAAAAAGCCAGACCGGCCCCTTCGCCTCAGCTTCGAGCCCCTCACTGACGGCATTTTTTGCCGGGTGAAAATTTGGGGCAGATGTGCGAATTTTCTCTGTCGTTTGCATTTCAGGGTTTTTGGCAACCGGGCGCTCGGTTTGCATCGAAGGCGTCAGTCTGTCTGCCTGCTTTTAGTTTGCACCAAAAAAATAAAACCATAAGTTATAAGGCAAAAGCCAAATTTTAATGAACTAACCGGATTTTCCGAGTGAATTTATGATTTCCAAGGCAGCTCGCCGGCCATGATAAAAAGCCTCTTCAAACAATGCGACACCGCTTAAATCAGTATGTGCAAAATGGATTCGCCCCAGAGGCCTCGCTGCATCAAGGCGGTTTGCTGACCAGATAAACCTCGGCCTTGGAGAGATCATTGCATGTCCCCAACGCATTATATCCAATCTTTCGGTAATTTCGCGTATGTTTGGATGAGCCAGCTCCAGATCGCTTAGGCAGACTTCGGCCAAATCTTTCCATTCCATTGAAAGAAGTTTTTGGCGGGCATCCCTGCCGCCGCCCATAGGGTAATAATAAGTAATTACTGTCGGCCCATAGTCTATGCCGCTTTGATGTGTTGCAGAAACGTATCCGAGAGAAGGGCTTTCATAAAGAACGTTGTCCCAAGCCGGAGGGAAATCCTTAGGTGAGCGTTGCTGCGGGCGTTCGCTAAGGGTAAGATTTGCAACCCACCATGCGTTATGCTGAAAATCTGTTGGATCGAAAGCTGAATTTTTCTGAAAATCCTTTATTACCCAGGAAGCAGTAAAAATCGGGGCGCAATAGATAAGGCGTTTGCAGCGGATACGGCGTAGCCCGCCTTCGCTTAACGTAGTAACGGTAACATAATCGTTATTTTGAGTAATACTGACGGCCAATTCCGAAGGTGTAATTTTGTCGTTCAGAGTAGAAGCGAAGTAATGGACGAATCTGCCGTTGCCTTCCGGAAAAGTAATGAAACTTTGCGATTCGGCGCCGCCCTCGGCCAAACGCGAACAAAAATAGAATAGCCCCGCCCAGGCCGAGGTTTCATCCAGGCGGAGGCCATAATCATCACGGCAGGCATAATCGCAAAGCCAGAGAAGACGGCTTGATTGAAAAGACTGCCCGGCGAGCCAATCCGCAAAGCTGATCTGGTCAAGCTGCTTGAGCTCGGCATCGTCGGAGCAATCCGCAACAGGCAGTGTGAAAGCCCGGCGGTTTTTGGAATCGCGCCAGGACGCCCAATAATTCATCAATTGTTCGAACTTTTGTTGCTCCTGTTTATCTCGTGCACTGGCGCCGGCGGCAAGATACAATCCCTCATACCAACGACCTTTATAAAAGATCCTTTCTTCGGGTTCACGGCAGAGGTACTGTTCCTTGATGATGGGACTGCCTTTTGCATCGAGCCCTTCGGTAAGCTGCATTTCGCCGAGAAGCTCGATCAGGGGCTGATTGTTTGGCAGTGGGACGGGTAGATAATGAGCTCCCCATGGAAAAGAGAAATTGCCACTTGAGCCGCTTTGTGCGGTTCCGCCCGCTTGTTTTTCCAGCTCGATGATCTGAAAATTTTCAAATCCGTTTTTCTTGAGGAAATATCCCGCAGAAAGCCCTGCAATTCCGGCACCGACAATGACTATATCTTTATAAAAATATTTGTCTTCGGGAAAATCGGAATCTGTGATGATGCCCGGATTTTCACGGATTTTATGCCCGAGTGAGACGTTTTGGCCGACAATTTCGCCTTCGGGCAAAGGCTTGCGGGTTCTGTCGCCGTTTGTGCGGCAGGCGGCTGCCGCCAATCCGGAACCGAGAAATAATCTAAGCAGCTCTCGCCGTGAAAGAAGCATTATTTATGAAAAGAAAAATTCAGGGTTGAAGCTAAAAAGGCTCAAAGCGCCGCCACTCGGTTTCATAGTAGCGGACAAGTGCCTGGTTATCCAATCGGTTTATCTCGATTGGCTCCTGCGGCCTTGCCATGTCTGACGGAAATTCAAACATCGAGCGGAAAGTTTCTTGATTTAGAAAATGAAGCTCGATTGAATCGGGCAGTTTCTCTGGCAGGCTTGCCTCGGCTTTGCGAGCAAGTGCAAATCCCCAAATGCCAAAGCTCGGTAC
>DATLZX010000318.1:0-7336 GCA_035573795.1 Pyrinomonadaceae bacterium
CGCATAGAGCTTCAGGCCAGATTCAGCTGGTAGTATTTTCATTGTTGACCTCCTCCTGATGTCTACCGGGCCTTTTGGCCCGGTTTTTTTATGATTTTTTTGTTTGATGGTTTGGTTTCTGCGATAATCGGGTAACAATAAAGTTTAAACTTCTAAAATTGGTTCATTTATAGTTTATGAAAAAGCATTGTTTTCTGGTCCGGGTCGCTCTGCTTATAGCAAGTCTGGCACTTATCACAACTGCTCAGAAATTGGAAGAGACACCCGAAGAGCTGGCAAAAGCCGCATACAAGGCACACGGCGGGGAAAAATTGAGGAATTTGAAATCGCTTGAAGTTTACGGGACGGTAGATGTAACCACTTCCGCCCTGGCGCAGGCAATTCCCGGGAGCTTTGCAATGATAATTTCGGGTGATAGATATCTCCTGACTATTCAAACCCCTATACAGTCAATCAAACAGGTATTTGATGGAAAGCAGACGCAGTCAACTATTCCTCAATTCGCTTTGCCGCCGGTGAATTCTCTCGGTTTTCCGCTTCTGGCAAGGCTTGGCCAGCCGGGCATTTCAATTGGTCCGGCAGCTAAAAAGGGACGCGGTTTCCGTCTGACCGCTCCGGACGGCTTTTACACAGATTTTTACCTTGACAGTAAGACCGGCTTGATAAAGTCTTTTGAGTCAGCTTATGAAGTTTATGGCAGAAAGCTCGTTACGGTTGCAGAAGTGGATAAAAACCAGGTTGTAGAGGGAATTACGATTCCCCAAAGGTATTCTCAGAGATTTGAATTAGGCACTATAACCGCCTACTCTGACTTCAAGGCAAAGGAAATTAAAGTCAACTCACTTATTGATGACAAAGTTTTCAGCCTGTCCTCAAACTGACACGGAAATTCAAAACTACGGTCGGACAAACTCTTTTCATCGCTTTTTGAGGCCACACAATGGCCTTTTCTGCTTTCAGGCAAAAATATGGTTAGGAAAAAATTTGGGCATTTCCGAGTTTTGGACTCTGATAAACAGACTCAGGCTGTTGCTGACTTGGAAAAGCGGCTTTTTTTCCACCATTCTATGGTTCGTGACAGGCCCTCTTCTAAGCCGACTTTAACGGTGTAGTTCAGATATTCTCGGGCAAGGGTATTGTCAGCCTGTGAATGCTTTACGTCCCCTAATCTTTCCGGCTTGAAGTCCGGTTCAATATTGTGCCGGCCGGTGATTTTTTTCAGGACTTCGAGTAGTTCAAGAAGCGAAATCCTCTCCCCATTTGCGGTATTGATTACCTGGCCGATTCCTTTATCAGTAGAGGCCGCGGCCAGATTTGCTTCGACAACGTTTTCGACAAAAGTAAAATCGCGTGATTGGCTGCCGTCTCCGTAAATAACCGGCTTTCTGCCGCTCATCAGGCAATCTATAAATCGGGAAATTACCCCTGAATATTGGCTGGATGGGTCCTGCCTCGGCCCGAAAACGTTGAAATAACGCAGTGAAAAAGTCTCAAGACCGTAAACCTTGTAGAAGACCCGACAATAATATTCGCCTGCGAGTTTGGCCGCTGCATAAGGCGATAGCGGGGCCGGCGGCATTGTCTCAACCTTAGGAAGTTGAGGCTGATCGCCATAAGCCGAGCTCGAGGCAGCATAGATAAACCGCCTGACAGAAGCATTTTTAGCTTCATAGAGAAGATTGAATGTGGCTTGTACGCATGCATTATGCGTTTCCAGCGGATTTTCAACGGAACGGGGAACGCTGGGCAGGGCGGCCTGGTGAAAAACGACTTCAGCAGCCTCTACGGCCTTTTTTGCAATTACGGCATCTGAGAGGTCGCCCTCGATAAATTCGAAATCAGAGCCGATTTCGTCCAAGTTTTCTTTATAGCCTGTTGCAAGGTTATCTACAATCCTGACCTTTGCACCAAGTCTTATGAGCCTTTCAGCGAGGTTTGAGCCGATAAAGCCGGCGCCCCCCGTAACAACCATGGTTGGAGTAAGTGTCATAATGACTAATCAACTCTATTCAAAAAATAATAGGCTTGATAATTGCTTTGATTCCGGTTTTTATCACCGTCCGACGCCGACATACTCAAAGCCTAGGTCTTTCATATCTTGCGGCTCGTAGATGTTCCTCAAATCAACGATTTTGGGTGATTTAAGGAGCGACCGCACTTTTTCCATATCCAATGCCCTGAATTGATTCCATTCGGTGATTATAACGAGAATATCGGCACCTCTGATAGCTTCGTATTCATCATTCGCAAAATCTATGCCCTGAATGAACTTTTTGGCCTCTTCCATCGCTACCGGATCGAAAGCCCTGATTTTCGCACCGCGCTCGAGCAACATTCGGATAATGTCTATTGAAGGAGCTTCACGCATATCATCTGTTTCCGGCTTGAAAGAAAGGCCGAGAATGGCAACCTGCTTTCCTTCAAGATTGCCTGCCAATTTTTCGATTTTTGGAATCATTAATTCTCTTTGCCTTTCGTTGGCCTTGATGACGGCATCAACAATAAGTGTTTCTACATTGAACTGGTCGGCAACGGTTGTCAGCGCTTTTGTGTCTTTAGGGAAGCATGAGCCGCCGAAGCCGGGCCCGGGATGAAGGAATTTGCGTCCGATGCGGTTGTCCATTCCCATCCCGCGGGCGACGTCATGCACATCGCATCCAATGGCATCACAAAGATTTGCGATTTCATTGATGAAGGTTATTTTAGTGGCAAGGAAAGCGTTTGCGGCATATTTGATCAGTTCGGCCGCTTCAAGTGAAGTTATTACAATCGGAGTTTCTATAAGGTAAAGCGGTCGGTAGAGTTCCTTCATTACTTCGATGGCTCGGGCCTCATTGCTTCCGATAACTACACGGTCAGGCCGCATGAAATCTTCGATTGCCGCTCCCTCCCGGAGAAATTCAGGGTTTGAGGCAACGCCAAACTCCATACCGCTTGGAATTTTTTGGCTGACGAACTCCTTTAACCAGCGCCCGGTGCCGACGGGTACGGTTGATTTTGTTACAAGTACCTTGTAGCCGTTCATTGCATTTGCAACGTCTTCAACGGCCTTTCGGTAGTAATCCATATTAGGTGTGCCGTCTTCGCGCGGCGGGGTTCCTACGGCGAAAAAGACAACCTCGGATTTTTGAACGGCTGTTTTGAGATCTGTGGTAAATTCCAACCTGCCGGCTTTTACGTTTTTTTCAACAAGCTGGTCAAGACCCGGTTCGTAAATGGGGATTATGTTCTTTTTAAGAGCATTGATTTTGTCTTCGTCAACATCAACACAGGTTACATGAATACCAAATTCAGCGAAACAAGCCCCTGAAACAAGGCCAACATATCCGGTTCCAATGATTGCAATTTGCATAACTATATATTTCAAAAAATCAAAAGTATAAATGTTGGTAAAAGAAAATCAAAATTGTAAAACGAGAATTAAAGGGTTAAAACAAAATTAAAGCGGGCCTGCAAATCAATGCGGCCCGCCTTATTTTACTAAAGCAAAACTGGATGACCAAATTAGCGGTTATCTGGTCGGGCTGACAACTACTGTTCCATCATTTGGACGGTCTTTATCTTTGATCAGGATAGCCGTAGCAACAATGCCGCCAGCAACCAGGAACAGCCACCATGGGAAACCGAAACCTACCGGCGGTGCCGAATTAGGCCGCAGGCAGGGTTTGCAACCTGTTTGTTGCATGTTACCGGCAACGGCGCTTGAACCGGCGGCTACTGCCCTGTCGCTAGTTCCTTCACGCAGCGTAACCATTCCGGCAGTAGTATCAACGTGTGTATGTGAGCACTCTACCTCTACAACAAAGCTGTCGGCCTGGCCTGTATCGCCGATGATAGTCGCATCTTTGGTTGCCACTGTAGTAGCAACGCCGGAAGCACTCATGAATTTTGCTTTGCCGGATGAGAGCTGGCCGACGATCGAAGTATCTGAAAAGTTCAGTACCAGAGTAGAATCAGCAAGGAGTTCGATTCGGCCGGTTTTCCCTAGGCTGATCGTAGCACTGGAGTTAGGCCCGGTGGTAATAGTACTGCCGGACAAAATTGTTGCGCCCGTTACGGCAGGCTGGCCATTGACCGAAACCTGTCCATTGACCGTAATTTCTCCGGATGGCAGAGAAGGCAAAGCTGCTGCCCAGCTCGTGTAAACAAGCAGCACGGCAACTGCGCAAAGCGATGTAGCAAACTTGATAATTAGATTTTTCCCGAACATTAGTTTCGAACTCCTCCTTAAAAAGTCCTCTTCATTAAAATTTAAAGGGCTGAATCAATGCTTTAGGCTTCTGTTCAAGGTGATTCAAGCCAAGTTTTCAAACAAAACGGGAACCTTTGAGGTCATATAAATTTCTACACGAAAATCACTTTTATGTCAATGAAAATGACGCTAAATTACTGAAAAAGTGAATTTTAATCTAAAATATAAAACCATTTTGACTGAAATTCAAATTGCCGGGATAGTTTCTTTGCGGCTATTTGTCATTCTGAATGATTTATAACATTTAAACCATTCGTTAAGTAATTACTTTGGCTACAAGAATCCTGTTTTATCAGGGCTACAAAATCCTTGGTTTTTTCAAAAAGCCATCCGAAAATATATCATTTAAACTGAACTTGCTCGGAATTTTTTTGTAACTCTAACAAAATCATAGTTTAAGACGTCATCAAAAGATTTTTTTGCCATTGTTTTATCCTTGCCGGGGCTATTTTATTCGGCTGAATTTGATTTTTTGCCTGCAATCGTTGAAACTCTTAGATTTAGAGGTAGTCATCAAGATGAAAAACCGTGTTATTTTTATTCTCGTTGCGGCAATTTCTGCCTTGTCAATCATTGGTTGCAGCTCGAATCATGCTGTTACCTGCGGCCCCAAATCTCCTGACAGAAAGCTCAAGATCGGATTTGCCATGGATACGCTCAAAGAGGAGCGTTGGGTAAGGGACAAAAAGGCATTCGAAGAATACTGTGCTGAAAAAGGCGTTGAATGCGTAGTAACCGTTGCTGACAATAAGGCTGACCGGCAGGCAAATGATGTAGAAAACCTTCTGACACAATGCGTAGATGTTTTGGTAATTGCACCGCATGATGCCACTCAGGCTGCATCAATGGTCGAAAAAGCCAAAGATAAACAGGTGCCTGTAATCAGCTATGACAGGCTCATAAATTCTGACAAGATTGACCTTTACATATCGCACCAGGTGCCGATCATCGGCCGTAAGATTGCAGAATATGCTGTTGAACACGTCCCGTCCGGTAATTATGTAATGGTTTACGGAGCGGGCACTGATAATAATGCGGTTATAATGAAAGAAGCCCAGCTGCAGGTCTTAAAGCCATATATTGACTCAGGCAAAATCAAGATCGTAGCCGAAAATTTTACGCCGGATTGGCGGGCAGACGAAGCCAGAAAAATGGCTGAAAATGCATTGACGCAAAACCGGGATAACGTGCAGGCATTCGTAGTTTCGAACGATGGAATGGCCGGCGGAGTTGTTCAGGCATTGATAAGCAAGGGACTTGCCGGAAAGATCCTTGTAACCGGGCAGGATGCTGCAATTGAAGCCCTGCAAAGGATTGCCGAAGGCACCCAGACAATGACTATCTATAAACCGATAGTGCCGCTAGCCAGAGGAGCCATTGATGCGGCTATAAAGCTCGCACGCGGCGAAAAGCTTGAAACCAAACCGTTTATGAACTCTGCAATAGGCAAAGAAGTCCCCGCTATACTGCTTGAGGTTACGGTAGTAGATAAAAACAATCTTGTAAATACTGTGGTTAAGGACGGTTGGGCGACATTCGATGAGGTTTTCAAGAATGTTCCGGAAAACCAAAGGCCGCCAAGGCCTTAGGGCGGTTTTTTACGTAATTTCCGGGAACTTATACTAACATCAGGAGTTTTGGTAGAGTTTTCGAAACTTTATTAGACAGCTCTTACAGCCAGTATCCGTGGATAACAAAAACATTTCAGGCTCGAAAGGCTGGCCGTAGTCAAGTTAACGTAGATTCAATAGTTTAGATGAATGAAATAATACTTGCAGCTGACCTAGGCGGAACAAATTTAAGAATGGCAGCAATTACGCCCTCCGGTGAGATTTTACATCGGGTAAAGGTCAGAACTCCTTCGGATGATGGCCGCGAAAGCATTCTTTCCACGCTTTCGGATGGCTTTAAGCAACTAGAGCAGGATCTGAAACAGACAGGAAAAGTAATCGCTTTTGGAGCCGCAGTGCCGGCAACAATAGATGCCTCAAGAGGGCATATTCTGAACTCGCCCAATCTGCCGGTTTTGAATAATTTCAATTTTGCCGAGTATTTCAGTGATTTGTTGAAAGTTCCTGTCCTGCTTGAAAATGACGCAAATGCTGCCGCCATTGGGGAGAATTGGAAAGGAGCAACAAAAGGGTTCCAGGATTCTATCTGTGTAACGCTCGGAACCGGAGTAGGCGGCGGCTTGATTCTTGGCGGCCGGATTCACCGCGGCATTGACGGAACCGCTGGTGAAGTTGGCCATATAACGGTCGAACCGGACGGAATCCCCTGCGGATGCGGAAGCCAGGGCTGCATCGAACAATATGCATCTGCAAGGGCAATTTCGCGATTTGCACATGAGTTGATGCCGAGATTCCCCGAGTCTGTCCTGCATTCTGACCTGGATATTACACCTCTTGATGTTTACAACGCGGGAGTTAAGAGAGATGCCCTCGCGCTCGAGGTCTTTAAATTAATGGGCCGCTATTTGGGAATAGCCTTAAGCGGACTGATAAATGTCCTGAATCCTGAGGCAATCGTCATAGGAGGCGGTGCTTCTGCAGGCTGGGATCTGTTCATAGATTCTCTCAGAAAAGAAGTTGATTACAGGTCGTTTCCAGAACCGGCAAAACGTGTTAAACTTCTGAAGTCTGCACTCGGCGATGACGCCGGCATACTTGGAGCAGCTTTCCTCGCTTCTAAAGAGCTTGTGCAGCCGCAAATTCCGATAATTCAAACCACAGTCTGAAATACTTTTTGATAAAAGTGATAAAAGATGGACGTATTCCACAAAGTACTGGTCAAAATTTACGAAGAAGCCGGCGGCAAGGAAACCGAGGACGTGGATCTCACCAGTTTGCTAAAGCGCGAGGGCTTTTATTCCAATATTGATACAATCACAAAGCAGCTGGAAGATGAGGGCTGGGTTACGCAAACTGCCCGTCAATACGTGGTCAGAATTACACATTGGGGCAGAAAAGAAGCCCAGAGAGTACTTTCAGACTCGCCGGATAAGGCCAACGAAAGAGAACGCGAGTTGTCTCGAATGGTAAATGAGGCCAAAGAGACTCTGATTGCAATAGAAGAACTGTCAGG
>DATLZX010000319.1:0-2728 GCA_035573795.1 Pyrinomonadaceae bacterium
ATTATTCAATAAATTTGTTAAAAATGTTTTATACTGTCAAAACATTGTTGACAAATGTGTCAGATTTCGCTAAAGTTTAATTAACTCCCGCGCAGCCACCAACTCTGGTGGCAAATAACACTTTCATTTCGGCAGCCTCACCATTTCCACCGGCCGATAACAAAAACGCACAAATAGAGAATTATTTGTAAGCTTGGAGGAGCTGAAAAATGTATAGTTTTGTCTTGTTTTGGATAAATTCCCCCAAACGTGTAATATCCAAAGCCTTAACCAACCGAGAAAAGAGTCACTCAAATAAAAACCGTATTTCTCAGGGTGTATTCACCAATTTGCAAAATCACTTGTTATCCGAGTTGAAAAAAGCAGATTCATTCAGAATATTGATTTTTGCCTTTTTTGTATTTTTTTCCGTCATCGGAGCCAATGCAGTTACATACAACGGTTCCAATTATGGGAACATATCTGATGGCACCGGCACTGATACTTGCGGAACACCACGAAACATTCTTTTCAATGTTTCTGGCTTTGGAGGCAATTTCGGTTCAGCGTCCGTAACCTTTACAATGGGGCCGAATCACCCTTACGTAGGAGACCTCAGGGTAACCCTGATTGCTCCGAATGGAACATCGCATCTGCTATTTTCCAGGATTGGCAAAACCACATCCTCAGTGTATGGCGACAGTTCCAATTTTGCAGGCCCTTACACTTTTACCGATGCAGCAAGTGCCAATATCTGGGCAGCTGCGGCAGGAGTAGGACAAAACCAAAATGTGCCCTCAGGCTCGTATAGAACGCAGGGAGCCGGCCCATGGGCTAATGCCAACCCTGGCCCGCCATTTACATCTATCAATGCAGCTTTTGCCGCGCTCAATAATGCAGACATAAACGGAACCTGGACGCTTCGCTTTGAAGATTGCGCTGCGGCCGATACGGGAGGCGTATCGTCAGCAAGCCTGACGCTTTTACCGCTGCTCGCCGGGCCAGCTTCTATCAGCGGCAGGGTGCTTAATGCCTACGGAGCGGGCATAAGGGTTGCAACGATTACAGTTACAGGGCCGGATCTGCAAACCCCGCTGGTTGTTGTCCCAAATACTTTCGGTTACTTCAGGGTTCCGAATCTGACTGCCGGCAATTCCTATGTAATTTCTGTTCAGGCGAGGGGCTATAGGTTTGCCAACAGCAGCTATTATGTAAACCTCGAACAAGACCTTAGCGAGGTTAACTTTGTAGCAGAGCCAAGGTAGGCAAAAAAAGTTCGAAAGTCCGGAAACCTCTGAGCTTGAATTGAATAAGGCACGCTTTAATTGCCCGTTCTAAATTAATCAAGGGATACACACCGACAAGGTGGTATCCCTCTTTTGTTCAAAACCTTTTGTTTAAAAAATAAAAGTGAGCGAAAGTTCCGGCTTTCAAGAGTTTGGAAAAAAGAGAAATTTCGGCAAACAATTGAAATATCAGTCGTATTAGAATCAGCCGGGGCAAAGAGCCGCTTTTGCTCAAAGAGCCGTTTTTGCTCAAAGAGCGGCCTTTGTGATCTTAAACACAAGAAATTGCGGATTATTCAGTAAATCCTCAGGCAGCAAGCATAATTCAGGCAATAAGTTTTATTCAAGGTATAAGTATTATCTTCCCCAAAGCCTTTTGCTCGATTATGGCATGGTGAGCGGCAGGGGCCTCAGCCAGGCTGAATTTTTTCCCAACAACGGGTTTGAGCCGCCCGTCAGCAAGCCCTTCGTAAATCTCCCGGTGAATTTCGGCAAGGTCGTTTGCCAGGGCATTGAAAAGCGACATTCCGAAAACGGTAATGTCTTTGGTCATCAACTGCCTTGGCGTAAACATGAGGCTGCCTCGGCTGCCGACTATCACTATTCGGCCGAATCTGGCTATCGCCTCAAAATCCCGCTCCAGATTCACGTTTGCAAGCATCTCTATTATTACATCTACGCCCTGTTCGGATGCTTCTCGGATATCGGAAAAATGATCCTCGTCTGAATGGTTAAATGCCTTATCCGCACCGAGTTTCAGGACGTGCTCCAGCCCTTCCTGAGAGCCTGCAGTAGCAAAAACTCGCAGCCCGAACCATTTCGCCCACTGAATCGCTGCCGAGCCTACTCCGCCCGAGGCGCCGTGAATTAGAACCGTCTCACCCTCGATACATCTGGCCTTCTGAAAAAGTGCACGGTAACTGGTAGCATACGGAGTCCAAATACAGGCTCCTTCCTCAAAGCTGATATTGTCCGGCAGTCTTCCAATCTGCGATTCATCGCACAAAGTGTATTCGGCATAAGTGCCAGAAATCGAACCGGCGGTATAAACCCTTTCCCCGGGCTCGAATTTAGTTACCTCCGGCCCGCATTTTTCGATTACGCCGGCCGCATCTTTGCCCGGTGTATAGGGCAGCTGAGGGACATAAGCATAAAGCCCTGTCCTGAGATAGGTATCAACCGGATTGACTCCTATTGCATTGAGCTTTACCAAGACCTGTTTGCCGACTGGCTCAGGAATTTCGACTTCCTCGAGCCGCATTACTTCCGGCTCACCATATTCTCTGACGACGATTGCCTTCATACACTTTTAGCCACTTTTAACCTCATTTAGCGAAATGCTATTCGACCGTTACAGATTTAGCAAGGTTACGGGGTTGATCAACGTCGCAGCCGCGCCTTACTGCAATATGGTAAGCCAGCAGCTGCAAGGGGACTATTGAAATTATAGGCGATAAGAGGTC
>DATLZX010000320.1:0-4562 GCA_035573795.1 Pyrinomonadaceae bacterium
TAGCTCTGAGATTTTATCGGCCAGACGCATTGAGCCTACGTTGTAGGTTTCCAGTTTCTGTCTTATATCGTCGAGAATTCCCTGCTTTGGCCGCTTATCGGAAATCTTTCTTGCAGTAATCAAATTGTTTTTAGGGGTATGTTCGGTTGGGACGAACTCGATCATCTTAACTTTATAACCGAACAGTTCAAGAATGAAGCCGCGCAGGGCGTCCGTAACAGTTTCTGCAGACCTTTCGAGTAAGATAGCGTGTTTCAATATGGGGTCATTTTGATTCAGTTTGCGGTATTGATTTCTGATCTCGCGATGACAACAAGGAGAGGTAACGATCAACTCAGCTCCGGCAGAAATACCATAGAAGATTGCATCGTCTGTGGCAGTATCGCAGGCATGCAGGGCAATAACTAAATTGCTTTTTTCCGCATTGAAGTCAGATATAAGTCCCTGCTTAAATCTTAAATGAGTAAAATCGACGGCCTGTGCCAATTCATTGCAAGAAGCAACCAAATCTTCTCTTGATTCTATACCTACAAAATCCAGCCTTTCTTCACCAATAACTCCCCGTAAAAAGTCATATAGTGCAAAGGTAAGATAAGCCTTGCCGCTGCCTAAATCCAAAACTTTAATCTGCTCTGTTTGCAAAAGGCCGGTTTTGTCCAGCTCTGAATAAACTGTTTCAATGAATTTGTTTATCTGCTTCCATTTACTATAGCTTTGCGATAGAACCTGTCCATTGTCACTTGTAACTCCCAACGCCTTTAGAAAATAGCTGTCTGACGAAAGCAACCCCTTTTTTGTTTTGTTGTGGGCTAGCTCCGGCCGCTCTTTAAAGGTAGGTCGTGATCGGTTGATACGGATATTTCTTTTTCCGATATCAATTTGCAGATCGAATTCCGTTGTAAAAAGATGCGCAGAATGAAATCCTTTGTCTATTTCATAAATTATTTGACTTTTAAGTTCTGGCAAGGCAAAACTCTGGACATAATCTCTATCAAGCCTTTTGTATTGAAATGTCGTTTTTAATGTATTTTTGCTTTTGAACAGCCTCACTACAAGTCGTTTCAACATTTTATCCTTACCCTTGTAGCTTCCAAGGCTTAGTTTGACAAATATTTCGTTGCTTATAGATTCTGTCAGAAGGCTCAGGAATTCATTTAATCTTTCTTCCTTGGACATCGTTTTTAGCATTATAAAATAGATTAAGGTAGTCGTTTTTTACTAGCATTAAAGAATAGTACAATTAGTTGCAAGCAAGAAGTTTTGATAAAGCGAGTTAGCTCTGACTAATCATTAACTAATTAAAGTTTCATATTAAAAATCTCTAACTATATGGAAAACAACACTTCTGAAGAAAGAAATTCAGCTTTTATTATTGCCTTGGAATATTTGTTGACTGAAACATTTGAAGGTTCACCTCCGGGCAAGCCAAGCGCTTTTCTGGACAGGGGAATTGGCTTTTTCAGTACATTAGGGAATTTGAGCTCAACAGCCGCTTCATCTTACATAAATGGTACAACTATTTCGGCACATACAGAGCATGCAAAATTTTACCTTGACCGATTGATGGAATTCATTGATGGGCGAAGGGATCCTGTGAACTGGGAAGATAGCTGGCTGATAGAAACCGTGGACAATGACGAGTGGCAGGCGCTTAAATTATCGCTCAAGGAAACTTACTTGCGAGCCAAAAATAAGCTATCAGAAATAGATTACAGCGATAATGTCAAGGTTGGTATGGCAATAGGAATGATTGCGCATACTGCTTACCATCTCGGTGCTATTAGACAAATGGTAAAAGCATTGGAAAGTTCAGTCAGTTCGCTTGAAGAAGATTAGAAAAAACTTACTTATTTTCTTCCATCCAGGCTAAGAACGAAAAACGTAGGAGAGAAAACAGATGGGAAATCTCTTTCACCTTGCGATTCCGGTAAACGATTTACAGGAGGCCAAAATTTTCTATGGCGAAAAACTTGGGTGCAAACAGGGAAGAAGCGATAAAACGTGGATTGATTTCAGCCTTTACGGCCATCAACTGGTGACACACTACGTACCCGGATATAGGCCTTCACAATTTTTTAATGAAGTGGATAATGACGCCGTTCCCGTTCCGCATTTTGGAATCATTCTTTTGATTGATGAATGGCTGGAACTGGCTGTGCGGCTAGAGGCAAGTGGAATTGAGTTTGTAATCAAACCACATATTCGTTTTAAAGATATGCCCGGCGAGCAAGGAACAATGTTTTTTCATGATCCAAGCGGTAACGCTCTCGAGTTTAAGGGTTTTCGAAGTTTCGACTCTGTTTTCGCAAAATAGTCAGATTCAGCTAAGTTATAAAATCAATGAAAACCGGCGTTTTTCTCCATCCTATTTTTGGCAAACATGATACCGGGCCAGGCCATCCGGAGTCTCTGCAAAGATATAATTTAATATCAGCCGAATTAGAAGAGAGTGATTTTTTCAATAGAGGTGTAATTAAACTCGAGCCAGAGAAAGCAAGTAAGGGCATAGTTCTTTCTACTCACAGCAAAGAGCTTTTCAGAAAAATAGAAACTGCTGTCAGAAACGGTTTCGGCTTTTTGGATTCTGATACAGTGGTTTCAATGCACTCCCTGGATGCTGCGTTGTATGCCGCAGGCGCCGCTATCAACGCAGTAGATGCCGTCATCACGGGTGAAATTGACCGAGCTTTCGTTGCTGCTCGTCCTCCAGGACATCATGCAACAAGAGAGCGCTCAATGGGCTTTTGTCTATTCAACAATGCTGCAATTGCGGCTAACTATGCCCGACAAAAGTATAAAGAAATAGAGCGCATCGCGATAATTGACTGGGACGTTCACCATGGAAACGGCACCCAAGGGATTTTTTACGAGGAAAGAGACGTTTTCTTTTTTTCAATTCATCAATATCCTTGGTATCCGGGAACAGGTGCCAGAGGAGAAACCGGTTCCGGGAAAGGGCTTGGAACGACTTTAAACGTGCCTCTGAAGGCATTTACTCCTGCTGCAATTCACCGGTCAGCTTTTGAGGCCGCAATTTCAGAAATTGCAGGAAAAATTAAACCAGATCTGATTATAATTTCTGCCGGCTTTGATGCTCACATATCGGACCCTCTTGGTCAGCTGCAACTGGAGGACCTTGATTTTCAGATGTTTACAAAAGTCGTCCTTCAATGGGCAGAAGAAGTTTGCATCGGGAGGGTAATCTCATTTCTGGAGGGTGGCTACAATTTGGAAACTCTACCGAAGACTGTTAAATCACATATAAAAGCTCTGGCAGGTAGTGAATGATTTCATTTTTTCATTATTTAAAAAAGTAATTTGGGTACTGGCCTTACGACTGTGATAAAATCGCTTCATTCATATCAAATAAGCCGATGATTAAATCTTTACAGAGAGGTGCGATATGCCTGATCTAGAAATGACTTGCGTTCAATGCAAGGAAATTTTCCTTTTTACAGAAAAAGAGCAGGAAATTTTTTATCAACGCAATATGATGGCTCCGCAACGCTGCCCGAAGTGCCGGGCGAAGCGGGCCGCTATGGGCGAGGACGCTCCCAAAAGATTTGACATCATTTGCGATCATTGCGGGAAACGTGATCAGGTGCCATTTCAGCCAAAAGTAGGTCGGCCTGTTTTGTGCCGTGAATGCCATGAAGCGAATCGCTCGAGGGCAAGATTTGCTTAGCAGACAGTTTAATTCAACCGGCCTTACTAAAAAGCTATTCCAAAATCAGAAAATTTTGATTGGCTACTGACTTCCTCCCTCTGCAAGTTTTTTCCTTAAATTATATCCTTTGAATTTGTCAGGGGCTGAATATGAGCAGTGTACTTTACAAATTTGAAAATAGTGTTGCAGTTTTGGTACTGAACCGTCCGGAATCACTCAATGCAATTTCGACCGAACTAATTGATGATTTATCAGAAGCCCTTAGGAGGGCAAAAAATGACAAGGCGCGGGCTCTTATCCTAACCGGTGAGGGCCGAGCTTTTTCTGCCGGCGGCGACATCAGGCAAATGCGGGAAATTGCGCAGAGGGAAGGAAAGATTGAGGCTTTTTTGGATGAGCCGCTAAAAAAATTGCACAAAGTGGTTGAAGAGCTCGATAACTTACCCTTTCCAACGATTGCGGTGCTAAAAGGCATTGCTGCAGGAGCAGGCGGTACACTTGCTATTGCTTGCAACTTTGTGATTGCCGAAGTTTCTTCAAGCATCAACTTTGCATTTGTGAAAATTGGCTTGTCGCCTGACTGTGGCACTACTTTTTTCCTGCCTAGGATTGTAGGCTACAGAAAAGCCTTGGAGTTATTATTTTTAGGAAACACTCTTTCTGCCGAGGAGGCTTTCAAACTCGGAATAGTCAATAAACTTGTAGAAGACGGCAAGGCCATGGAAGAGGCCGCAATTCTGGCAAGTATTTTGGCAGAAGGCCCCACGGCAAGTTTTGCAAAGATCAAATACCTCATTTCAGAAAGCTTCAAAAATAATCTCAAAGAACAGCTGGAAAGAGAGGCCGAAATGCAGCTTGAATCTGGCCGCAGTAACGATTTCAAGGAGGGAATTAC
>DATLZX010000321.1:0-2384 GCA_035573795.1 Pyrinomonadaceae bacterium
AATGAGCAAGTAAAATGATTGTGTGTAATCGCCACCGTTCAGGTCAGCAAGCCTGCCAGTAATTATCGTTCCTGCCGCTCCTCCAATAGTTTCGATTACAGTAACAGCTCCAAGAATTTTTCCGTATTCTTTCAAACCAAAATAATCAGCCACCAAGAGCTGTAAAATGACAAATGTACCGCCATAATTAAGCCCGAAAAGGATAGCAAATAAATAGACCGTATTATTATTGAAATCAAGAAAAGTAAGCGTCGAGAGAAACATAGTAGCCGCAGAAAAAAACATGACCTTAACGGCACTAAAACGATCGCTCAACCAGCCAAAAGCGAATTTTCCGGCCACGCTGAGAGAAAATAAAAGCGATTGGATAAAACTCGCCTGCTGCGGAGTCAGGCCGATTTTCGGACTTTGAGCGTAAAGGTTCAACTGCTGGCTCACTACAAAAATTGCGTAGAAAATTAAAGCTGCACAAAGCGAAAAAAGCCAAAAAATCGGGGTTTTGATTGCCTCGAGCAGGGTCAGGCCGCTAGTTTGATACTCGTCATTGTTTGAAAAGGTTAGCGGCGAGCCGGAATCGCCGTCTACATTTTGCCCAATGTCAGACGGCTGGTTTTTTACTAAGAAGATAACTGCCGGCAGCAAGATCAACCAGATTATGAGGCTTACGATGATAATCGCTTTTCTCCAGCCGAAATCTAGAATCAGCGGAGTTGAAATTATCGGAATCATGAAACCACCAATGCTTGTGCCAGTCAAAACGATACCTAGGGCCGTGCCTCTTTTTTTGCTGAACCAATTCGAAATCAGGACAGTACTTACCAAAACTCCGACAAAACCGAGCGACAGCCCGAGCAAAGAGTGGGAGATATAAACAATAAGTGCAGTTTGGGCCTGCGAGTAGAGAGCAAGTCCGCCGCCAAGAATAAAGCAGCCGATAACCATCATTGTGCGGGCTTTCAGATATTGGATCAGAAATCCTGCAAAAGGAGCGATCAAACCAGCAAGAAGAAAAGTCAGAGCTGGGGCTATGCCATATACAGTTTGAATTCTATCCGCAGCAACGGCGCCTGAATTTACTAAATCATTCTGAACAGATTTGTAAAAAACGGGAATACCACCGATTGACAGCCCATTACTGACAGCAAGAGAAAGCGTGGCAATTGCTACAATCACCCAGCCATAGAAAAATTTTTTGTTTACAATTTCCGATTGCTGATTCATTTTAGATAAGGGTTGCGGGACGTTTGATAAATTCTCCGGTTTTTCCTCCGACCACATTTCCATTTTCATACATTATGCGGCCGCGAATAATAGTGTGTGTTGGCCAGCCTTTTGCAACGAATCCTTCAAATGGTGTGTGATCCTGCGCTGAGAGGAGCATATCTGCATTAATGGATTTTTCCAGTTCAAGGTCTATGATAGTTAAATCTGCATCAGCACCGATAGATATAGTCCCTTTTCTTGGGTATAGCCCAAAGATCTTCGAGGGATTTGCTGAAAGCAGTTCTGCAACGCGTGTTAACGGAACTCCTCTTTTATGCGCACCTTCGCTTAATAATATTTGATAAAGTATGGAACTACCTCCAAAACCTGGCAGAGATTCCCACACTCCTTGATTTTTATGTTCTTCACCACAGCAAGCATGATCAGAAACAACAGTGTCTACCCAGCCGCGCTTGATACCCTCCCAAAGGAATTCCGAGTGTTGTCTTGTGCGAATGGGAGGGTTGACTTTGGCTTTGATGCCGATTCCCATTTTATCCAATTCGTCATGATCAAGTGCGAGGTGATGCAGCGTAGTCTCAAGTTTGATGTCATGATTCGGAAAAGTTTTGCGCACATCAAGTCCAGCCTGTAGGGCATCCCTGCTTGATAAATGAAGCAAATTTATCGGGCATCCAGTAGCATCCGCCAGAATTGCTGCTTCGTGAACGGAGAGTTTTTCGGTTAGTGGCGGGCGAGCCTCAGAATATGCCTTAAGTCCCTGTAGGCCAGCACGTTTTACTTGCTCTATGAATATTCTAATTAGTTCTGGATTTTCGCAATGCAGGCTTAATGAGATTCTCGCCTTGTCTTGGTGTTTAATTGAAAGGTGAGAAATCTTTTTCATCAACTCATATAAGTGGCCTAGATCATAATTTTCGGCCATTGTATACTCATTGCCCTTTGTCGAATCCGCAGAAAGTGTAAGGGCTTTATAAAACATGTAGAATTTGAAGCTTGTAACACCGGCAGTCTCAACCAGCCATTCCACCTCATCCAGTTGCGACGTTGTCATAGGTGCGATGTGGTAGCAATAGTCGGTGTAAAAATTTCCCTCGGAAAGTCGTAAAACCTCAGGGAAAATTTCTGTATAGGGGCCGGTTTTATTGAGATAATGATGG
>DATLZX010000322.1:0-3483 GCA_035573795.1 Pyrinomonadaceae bacterium
GGGCCGACGGTATTGAATAATCTGACGATAACTACCGGTAAACGCGTTTCTTTCCAATGCGCCAGGCCTAAAAATTCGTCCAAAGTCTTTGCACAAGCATAAGCCCAACGATGTTTTTCGGTGGCACCGGTCAACAAGTCGTCGTTTTCACGAAAAGGAATGCGCGCTCCCTTTCCATAAACCTCAGAAGTACTTGGAATTAACACCCTTTTTCTGTAACGCGAGCAGAATTTCAGCACGATATCGGTTCCATGAAAAATTGTTTCAATAGTCCTGACCGGGTGTTCCATTATCAGCTTGACACCGACGGCACTTGCCATATGAAAGACCCTGTCGCTGTCGCGAATCAATTCTTCCATCAGGCGCTGGTCCAAAACGGTATCAATTATAAGGCGGAAGTTTGGGTTATTTTCCAGATGTTTTACATTTGAATAGCGACCGGTAGATAGATCGTCTATCACCGTAACCCTGTGGCCTTCTTCAATTAATTTATCTGCAAGGTGGCTGCCTACAAATCCGGCGCCGCCGGTAATTAAAATGTTCATAATTCAACTTAATTGTCCTGAAGTTTAAGCTCCTTTTTGAAATAATACGCTGTTTTTTTAAGTCCTTCTGCAAGAGGAACTTTTGGCTCCCAAGCCAGAAGTCTTTTTGCTCTAGAAATATCCGGCTGACGCTGTCGTGGGTCATCTTGAGGCAGCGGGAGGAAGGTTTTCCTGATTTGACGGCCGGTTGCCTCTGCTACGGCATCGGCAAGCTCTAGCATTGTAAATTCCGAAGGATTGCCCAGGTTGACCGGGCTGGACAATTCCTCGCCGGTAGTGTTCATCAGTTTGATAAGACCATCCACCAGATCCGAAACATAGCAGAAAGAGCGAGTTTGCTGCCCGTCGCCGTAAATGGTCAATTCATTTCCCCTTAAGGCCTGTACGATAAAATTTGAAACTACGCGGCCATCGTTTTCCAGCATCCTTTCGCCATAGGTATTGAAAATTCTGGCTATGCGGATGTCAACCCCATTTTGGCGGTGATAATCCATCATAAGAGTTTCGGCAACGCGCTTGCCCTCATCGTAACAGCTTCTCGGCCCGAGCGGGTTCACGTTTCCGTTATAATCTTCTTTCTGCGGGTGAATGTGCGGATCGCCATAAACCTCGCTAGTAGAAGCCTGCAAGATCCTTGCCTTGACCCGTTTAGCCAGCCCGAGCATATTGATAGCACCCATTACGTTGGTTTTGACCGTTTTTACCGGGTTGTACTGGTAGTGAATAGGTGAAGCCGGACAAGCGAGGTTATATATTTGGTCTACCTCAAGGAGGATCGGCTGTATGATGTCATGGCGTATAAGCTCGAATCTTGGGTTTTCCAAAAGATGAGCTATGTTCGACTTTCTGCCAGTGAAAAAATTATCGAGGCAAATGACTTCCGAGCCGTTCTCAAGCAACCTTTCGCAAAGATGGGAGCCGATAAAGCCGGCTCCTCCGGTAACTAAAATTCTCATTTTTTGATTTTTGCTGATTTGATGTCCTGCTAATGGTTTTAATTTCCGGCAAATAATATGATTAAAGGCAAATCGGGTAAATCCTGTATTGCCAAAATCCGGTCATAAAACCTAAATGCTAACCTATTTAAGATACTTTTCAAAGAAAGATAGAATTCTCTCGTATTCATCAGTCCAACTTTCCGGACGGATGAAGCCGTGATTTTCCGAAGGGTAAAACATAATTTCGAAGTATTTCGTTTTGCCCAGCCTGATTAATTTTTCAACCATCTGTACCGAATCCTGCAAATGAACATTGTCATCAACCATTCCATGCAAGATCAACAAAGGTTTTTCAAGTTTATCGGCATAGGCAATCGGTGAGCTTCTTTTGTATGCCTCGGGATTTTTATCCGGCATGCCTAGCCTTTGCGCGGTGTAGAATGGGTTGGCCGTATAATAGTTTTTCCAATCCATAACCGGCCTCAGAGCTGCTGCTGCGGCTATTTTGTCAGGCGAGCGCAATACTAGCATTGCACTCATAAAGCCACCATAGCTTCCGCCATAAACCGCAATCCGGGATTGATCTACATTGTAATTTTTTATCATGTAGTCAATGGCATCGATATGATCATCGAAATCCTTGCCGCCAAGGAAATCGTAAACATCAGTTCTCCAATCCCTTCCATAACCGGCCGATCCTCTGTAATCTATGTCAAGAACAACCCAGCCTTTATCTACTAATAATTCATTGAACATGAATTCGCGATAGTAATTGTTCCAGCCGTTGATCACATTTTGAAGATAGCCTGCTCCGTGAACGAATATGACCATCGGCCGCCCCTTTTTAATGCTTGAATTGGTATTTGGCAAGTAAATTTTCGCCGGGATAGTTTTGCCATCGCGTGAAGGTATTTTTATGAACTGCGGAGGTGTCCATTTGATTGCCTTGAACGGCTGAGGCACAGTGTCAGTCAGCCTGACAGCCGAACTGTTGCAGTTATTGCACAACGCTATTGAATAGACGTCGTCGGGCTGGTCCCAGCGCGAAGCCGAGAAGATCATTCTGGGATTTTGCTTGTCTTCAGAAAGCTCTGCGGATTGCTTGAAACCGCTTACGCCAGTTTCGATCTTTTTTGATACGTTAGTGCCAAGGTCAAGAGTATAGAATTCGCGTTCGGTGGGTGTTGCCTCGGTAGAAAGATATATGATCCTGTTGTCAGGAAGCCATTTTGCCCATTCCACCTGCCACTGTCCTTTTGTAAGCTGTGCGATTTTAACTTCGCCTGCAGGCTGCGGCGATTGTTCAGTATCGCTTTTTTGTGTAGCAATTTCAGCAAGATAAATATGATTGAAGCCATCTTTTTCCGAGCAGAAGAAAAGCTTGAATGCATCGGTTGGATGCGGCTCATAAATCGCTGACAAAGGGGCTTGCCATTTTGGGTCTGTTTCATCCTCTATTGTTATGACTTTTTCATTTTTTGCTCCTACATTGAATACAAAGAATAATTGCCTTCGCTTGGTATCGCGGTCGAGGCGGTCAACAATCAATGAACGGTTATCGGCCGCCCATTTTATACTGCGAAAACTGCTGACTCCCTCAGCTTTTGGCAGTTTTACTTCAAAGCTTCTGCCAGGCTCGCCTTCAATTTGTGCTACAAAGAGCTTCTGCTCTGTCCAGCCTCTTCTCGGTCCTTGGCCCGTAACATATTCCGGTAAAAAATTTGGGACAACTAGTTGGCGTTGTTTGGAGCTATCGGTAACAACATATGCCGCAACAGCCCCATTTTTGCTGACTACGAAAGAGCCAACAGAAATATTGTTTTGCGGATTCGCTTCCCGTGTAATTTGCTTGAGTGAAGAGTCGTTGAGGTCGAGAATAAAATAATTGCCGGACTGCGAGTAGATTATTCTGTTATCGTCAAGAAATCTCGGAGCGGCTTCAAATGCCTGGGTAGATGTCAGCCGGCGGATTTTTTTCTGATTAAGATCGTACAGAAATA
>DATLZX010000323.1:0-2263 GCA_035573795.1 Pyrinomonadaceae bacterium
TCTGGAACTCTTAGAATGCTCGACTCCAAAATTGTTGCAGCCAGGCGCCTCGATATGTTTCCTTATGACGTTCTTCAAGGACAGCGCAAAATGTTTGCAACGCATTGGGAAATTTTTCAATGGTTGGAGGCGAATGGATTCAAGGTAAATCCGCATCGCAGGCTTTGCAAATCTTTCGATGAGTTGGCGGCCTATATAGATGAAATAGACCAAATCAGGGACGAATTTGACTATGATATTGACGGTGTAGTCGTAAAGGTCAATTCAACTGCCCTTCAGGATGAGTTTGGTTCCACAGCAAAGGCCCCGCGGTGGGCAATTGCCTATAAATATCCTGCCCGGCAGGCAACAACCAGAGTACAAGATATTGAAGTAAGCGTTGGCAGAACCGGTGCACTGACGCCTGTAGCTATTCTGGAGCCTGTCCAATTGGCCGGAACTACCGTCTCCCGTGCATCTCTGCATAATGAAGATGAAATTCAAAGGCTCGATGTACAGATTGGAGATTGGGTTCTGATTGAAAAAAGCGGAGAGATAATCCCGCAAGTAATAAAAGTAATTACAACAAAGCGCGACGGCACTCAAAGCATCTTTTCATTCCCGGAAGAATGCCCGGTCTGCGGGTGGAAGGCAGTTCGACCTGCAGGCGAAGCAGTTCGGCGCTGCACCAACCCTGATTGCCCGGCTAAGGTGAAAGCACGTATTCAGCATTATGCCTCGAGAAAAGCAATGGACATCGAGGGTTTAGGTGAAGTTCTGGTTGAGGCGTTGGTAGACAAAAAAATGGTTGAAGATGTTGCAGACCTATATCACCTGAAAGCTGAAGAAATCTCCAAACTCGAAAGAATGGGCGCAAAATCTGCCTCTAACTTAATCGAGCAAATCGAAGTAAGTAAAAACCGCGGCCTCGAGAGATTGCTTTATGCACTGGATATTCGATTTGTGGGCGAGAGATACGCAAAGTTGCTTGCAAGGACATTTGGTACGATCGAACGTTTATCTGAGGCTTCCGTTGATGAATTGGACGCAATACCTGAAATCGGTGATGCGGTTGCTGAGAGCGTTTATAGTTGGTTTCGCGAGCAAAGAAATATCAGATTGCTGGAAAAGCTCAAGTCAGTTGGTGTTAAAATGGAATCAGCCCTTGCACAGGCGGCGACTGACGGTATTTTCAATGGCAAGACCTTTGTTTTGACCGGCCGACTTGAAAAATTTACCCGAGATGATGCTGCCAGAGAAATTGAGAACCGAGGAGGGAGAGTGGCTTCCTCAGTTAGTAAAAAAACCGATTACGTTGTTGTCGGGGAAGATGCCGGTTCAAAGCTGGAAAAAGCCAGGTCGCTTGGTGTAAAAACGCTAAATGAAGAGGAGTTTATCACCCTATTAGGTGGCTGAAGCCGGCTCCCGGACTTCAGGCATTTCTTCCAATGCAAAATCGTGGTTTTCAAATTTTAAAGATGTATTCTAATTTTTAAAAAATTTATCAATTTTTTTACTTTTTGTTCAGTTTTCAGGCGGCAAAAAGCAGACAGCGCGATTAAACTACTCGAAACTATCGAGCTCGATTTTATTAAAATATGAATACTGAAAAATTTTTTAGTGCAGACCTAACTCAAACGGATCCGGTAATTGCAGAAGCCATACAGAAAGAAATCAGAAGGCAATCCGACGGGCTGGAGCTTATAGCCTCGGAAAATTTTGTGTCTGAGGCTGTACTGCAGGCACTCGGTACGGTTTTTACAAACAAATATGCCGAAGGCTATCCGGGCAAACGTTACTATGGTGGCTGCGAAAATGCCGATATTGTCGAGCAGACCGCAATTGACCGTGCGAAAAAGCTTTTTAATGCAGATCATGCCAACGTGCAGCCTCACTCCGGCGCCCAGGCAAATATGTCTGTTTTTCTGGCAGCCCTTCAGCACGGAGATACTATTCTTGGAATGAATCTTTCGCACGGCGGCCACCTCACTCATGGACATCCGCTCAATTTTTCCGGAATGAACTACAAGGTCGTTGAGTACGGAGTAAATCGGGAGACCGAGCGAATTGATTATGAAGAACTGAGGCGACTTGCTGAAGAGCATTTGCCAAAGCTGATAATCTGCGGGGCGTCTGCTTACCCACGAATCATTGATTTTGAAAAGATCTCAGAAATAGCGAAAAGCGTCGGAGCGAAAGTTATGGCCGACGTTGCCCATATTGCCGGCCTGATTGCTACTGGTTTGCATCCTTCGCCTGTACCTTTTTGTGAATTCGTAACTTC
>DATLZX010000324.1:0-2562 GCA_035573795.1 Pyrinomonadaceae bacterium
GCCGCTTCTTGTATTGAGACGGCCGTTTATTTCACTGACAATGCTGATCCGCTTGTTCAGGCGAAAATTCCCTGCAAGCCCATAGAGCAGAAGGTCGTTTTGGGTAAAATTCTGCAGCGGTGCACTCATGATGGCGAGCCCCAGGTTGCCGTAAATGCTGGCTCTGCGGCCGCCGGTAAAGCGTTTACCGAAGCTTTTCTGCAAGATCATTTTACCGAAAATATTTATCTGATTGGTGCCGATGCCACGAGATTGGTCCGTATTCGGCATTTGAAAGCCGAATTTGAATCCAATAGCCGGGCGAAAGCGGCCCTCGTTGGCAAGTTTGATCTTGGTTGAAAACGTGAAATCGTCGAAATCGTTGGTAGAATTACCGGTTATTCTGAGCGGGACGTTCGAAGCGGATTGGGAATTGATGGCAAGAAAGTTTTGCACAGTGCCTTCAATCTGTATCTCGACATTATTTGCAAGGCCAGTCCGCAGGCGGATATCTCCAACTTTAGTAAGATCGCCCTTGAGGCCAGATAATGGGAATTTTGCGTTCTGTAGAAAATCAACGCCGACGCTCAGCTCGATAGACCCAGGCGATGTAATGTCAACATCGTCCGTAAAAAGAGGTCTCTGCTGAGCATGGGCAAAAGTCGCCGTAATGAAGTAAATTATTGTTAACAGAAACAGACGACTCATCACCCGAGGATTTTGGCATTAACGGATGCAATTGTAAAGTTTATGATAGCGAGGAAATTTTTCATCAGCGGCATTGTACAGGGAGTAGGGTTTCGTTACTTTGCACAAAGAGCGGCCGCAAAGCATCAAATAAAAGGCTACGTTAGAAACCTTTCAGACGGAAGAGTAGAGGCATTTGCCCAAGGGCCTGAAAAGGACGTAGAAGCCTTCAGGGATGATCTGGCTACAGGCCCAATCGGGGCAGAAGTCTCAAAAATCGAAGAGTTAGTAATTGACCCCGACCCTGAATACAAAACATTCAGAATAGAAAGATAAATAGAAATAATAATTAAAATCGAAAGATAATTAGCCGATTTGGATTATCGAATCAGGATTGGATAATATCGAATTGTATGGAAGAACTAAAAAAGCTGATTAGAGAAGTGCCGGATTTTCCAAAACCAGGAATCAACTTTTACGATATAACTACGTTGCTGAAGGATGCCGCCGGCTTTGAGCAAACGATTGATGCAATGACCGAGCAGTGCCGTGGGATGAACATTGATACGGTAATCGGGATAGAATCAAGAGGTTTTATATTTGGTGCCCCGCTTGCTTATCAGCTGGGCGTTGGCTTTATACCTGTCAGAAAACCGAAAAAATTACCGGCTGAGAAAGTTTCAGTTACCTATGATTTGGAATATGGACAGGATTCATTGGAAATGCATAAAGATGCCGTCGGGGAAGGACATAGCGTGCTGGTTGTAGATGACCTTTTGGCAACAGGGGGGACGGCAAGGGCTGTTTGCGAACTGGTCGAGGGACTGGGTGGAAAGATAGCCGGCCTGCATTTTGTTGTGGAGCTGGAATTCCTGAAAGGAAGAGAGAAATTAGCAGGATACGACGTTAAAAGCTTGATAACTTACCAAAACTAGAAGTTGATCGGCTATATCTTGCCTTTAAGCGCACAATAACTTAAATTTCTGATTTGTTTATGCTCCCGTAGCTCAGTAGGATAGAGCGTTCGCCTCCTAAGCGAAAGGCCGCTGGTTCGAATCCAGCCGGGAGCAAGATTTTACTGCCCCCCAGAATTTATTGCTATTAATTGTTGCTTTTTATAGACTTAGCTTTCCTGAAATTCTAAAACGCTTCAATAATTTTCTGTCATTACAACGAAGTCCTTACTGCTGGAATCTCGGTTTATTGCAAAATAATGAAATTTTATAAAAAAGGAATTTAGCCGAAACAAGCTTTATAAAGGCTTATTCCGTACGTCCCGGCAAAGAGATCGAATTTAACCGGCCTCACGCTTGATTTGATATCAAATTTCTAGAGCTTAAATTCTGGAACTGAAGGTTTAATAAAACTTTTTAATAAATTGAACGGAAGCAAACGGCAATCAAGCACAGTGGCAGACATTTTTCGCAAAGTAAGGTGAAACGGGCTGTCACTCTTCGGGGGGCAATTTTCTCTGAAAATATGACCTTTCGGAGGCAAATGTGCGCTTAATTACTCCTAAAAAGCACCAAAAAAACCTGCCTTTGATAAAAAACAAGAATTTATCAATACCAAAACCCGGCCTATTCTAAAAAACCGGAGGCCTGCCTTTTCTCAATAACAAAATCAGATTTTCCATAGGGGCCTGAATAAAAATCAGAAATTGAACAGTTTGGTACTATTGGTTTTTAATCAGGATAAATAATTTTTATAAATACTCGAGGCAGGGTTTTGTCTATAGTAGAAAAGCCTCGAGGTAGAAAAATATGAAATAATCTATTAAGAAATTATGCTGGCTGTAAAGCATTGAGTAAGCTTAAAATAGCCGCGGTTAGTATTATGCGAAAGGTCTTGTATGCCGATGAGATGCGGGCAGTGGACAGATTAACCACAGAGAGG
>DATLZX010000325.1:0-4503 GCA_035573795.1 Pyrinomonadaceae bacterium
AACGAATTTATTCTTCAGAAAAAAGCGATAGTAGATAACCGCTGAAACCAAACCTTGAGCGTATTTTACGCTCGATTCCCTGTTTTGTAACAAATGTTTCAGTAACTGTGAAGCCGTTGGCTTTCAATTTATCCTTTGGCCAGGCACCCTCTGAGCTTTCTTCCTCACTGAGAAGTTCCAACAATTTAGGTGAGCTTGAGCTTTCCGGTGCAAAAGAAATTATCGAGGCTTTACTTTTTTTTATAAAATCTGCTATCTCGCTGCCGGCATTTATAGTGTTTTCTCCGGATGATTCAGCTTTTTCCGCTTTATTTTGTGAATTCTCGGACTCTGGAGACATTCCTTGGCCGCTTTTGTCATACTTTGAAGGATCGGTGGCACCCTTTTGAATATTATCCGCTTTGTTCGTATTAGCCGAAACGTTGAACCAATTTGAATCAGTCAGTTTTCCCAGCTCCGCTTTTTCTCCTATGACCAGACAACCGTTATTTACCGCAAAAGCGTATTCTTCTTCTGCTTCCTGGGACTCTTGAATATTGGCTCTATTTTTTACTGAGCCAGATTTTCCTTCGTCAATTGTTTCTGCGCCTGATTTTCCTGCCGGAGCAATTGCCCGGGTTTTAGTTGACAACGAGCTTAAGAATTTTTGTTGATCTTTGATGGCGGTTATTGCAATTGGCGGATCGTCCTCCTCCAGCCTTGCGAAAATTATCGGAGCATTTACTGATTCCAAAAATTTTTCTGCATCTTTTATCCCCAAATCTTCAAAAACCGTTTGTGCAAACAAAACCAGTATTTTGCCTGTAGCTGCATCGGTCTGCTGCTCTGCTGCAAGCAAAAGGCTTCTATAAGCGATCCTCGGGTCTCTGAATCTGTAAACAGTTGCTGAATTGAGTTTTACGGGTATTTTGCTCGAATCGAAACAGCCTGAGTCAGGGAATTTCTCTGCTGGCTGCAAGGTTTCGGACAAAGCTGCCGCAAGATCATGTGTTAATTGAAAACTGAACTCATCCTGTATTGAATGATCCAGGGCTTGGGCACGCCAACTGATACCGGTAACTGATTTTCTGATAATCTCTGGGAGTATTTGAGTTATGGCAGTTCTCGCCTCTTCTGTTTCGCCGGCCGATATAGCAAAGTTTATTGAAAAAATGCTCGCAAGCCCTGCGATGCCGTCTGGCATTACTTGGCCGGCCGCAAGTGAATCCCCTTCCATGTTGAGAGAGTTTGCGATAGATGCCGCCCTGCCTTTGTAAACTTCTATTGTTTTCTCGATTGCTGTTTTGTCGTTGGCAAAAAGAACCACGCTGCCTTCGACATAAGCAAAAATATGCCTTCCATTTGGAGCCTTCCAGTCATAAAATTGTCCGCTCTCTTTCTGAAAAGTCTCGAGCTCGACGTCGCCTCCGACTAAATCATCTAGGAATTGGCCTACATTGTTTTCAACCAAATCCTTCAATTGGTAATTCCACAATCCGGTTTCAGCTGCCGCAGCAAAAACAGGCCTGATTTTGAAAGAATTTTGCTCATTTTCGCCTAATTCTGCCCCTTCGAAGCCCATTATTGCCACTGCAAACGATACATCATTAAGCTGTGAGTAAGCTTCTACCTTTTTGTCACTCCCTGCAGGCCTTGCAACAGCGGAAATGAATTTGCCAAGGCTTTGCGTCTCTAGGTAAATCAAGGCATCTTCAGGGAGCATTTGCCTTACATCGGCTCGCTTATACGAGCAGGCAGGATTTACTCCGAAGACAATTACCAAAGCTGTAATCACACAAAAGCGGACAAATGACCCGGCGCGTTTTAAAAGAAAGCTTTTTACCGAATGTGATAACATCGTTTACTTATGGAAAACAATATTTTCGCTCCAGATATTTTACAGGGAAAGACCGCTTTTGTAACTGGTGGTGGAACAGGAATAACTGGCGGAATTGCGTTGGCATTTGCCAGGCATGGTGCAAGGCTGGTTATTTTGAGCAGAAAGCTTGAAAACCTTCTGCCGATGAAAGAACGTATCGAAGGCCTAGGCAGCGAGTGCCTGGCTATCGCTGCGGACGTTCGCGATTACAGCTCAGTAGAAAAAGCAGTAATTGAAGCAAAAGAAGTATTTGGCAAGATTGACCTGGTTGTGAATGGTGCTGCCGGCAACTTTCTTTGTGCAGCCAACCAGCTCTCGGCTAATGGTTTTTCAACTGTTGTAGATATTGACACTAAGGGCACATTTAACGTTTGTCGGGCCGCATTCGACGCCCTCAAGGAATCACAAGGCCAGATTATCAATATTTCTGCAACACTCCATTTGATGGCAACGCCCTTGCAAATACATGTCTCGGCAGCAAAAGCCGGTGTAGATGCAATTACAAGAAACCTTGCAATAGAATGGGGGCCATATGGCATTCGTTCAAACGGCATCGCCCCAGGCCCGATCGAAGATACCGAAGGAATGCGAAGGCTTGTTCCGGAGCCAGTGAAAAAAGCCCTGTCGGCAAAAATACCGCTTCGAAGATTTGGCCGGATAGAAGACATTGCAAATGCTGCCCTTTTCCTCGCTTCTCCTGCAGCTTCATATATAAATGGAGTTACTCTGGTGGTTGACGGCGGGCACGTCCTGGTCGGAACAGCGCTTGGTTAAACTGCGCAAGCTTTGCTGCAAAGAGTTATTTCGATGCAGTAAAATCTAACAGAAAATTTTGATAGCATTTTGCAACAATTAGAGATTAGCTAATAACCTATTGACTTTAGTTGAGTTTAATTACATTTGAGTTTAACTACATCATAAATGTTAAAATAATTCTCAATTACTATTACCGAAAATGCTGGCTGTCATAGATAATTACGATTCTTTTACCTACAATTTGGTGCAATACTTAGGAGAATTGGGCGCCAGTATGCAGGTTTTCAGAAATGATGAAATCTCAGCTGCTGAACTACAGGGCCTTTCGCCTGAGAAAATCTTGATTTCGCCCGGTCCGGGAACTCCCGATACCGCCGGCATTACTTTGAAGGTGATCGAGGCCTTTGCAGGAATTGTCCCCATACTTGGGGTATGCCTTGGCCATCAGGCAATTGGCCAGTTTTTCGGTGGCAAAGTTGTCAGGGCTCCATTTCCCGTACATGGCAAATCTGTTGAGGTCAGCCATGACGGACGGGGTATTTTCAGTGGCGTCGCCTCTCCATTTTCTGCCGGCAGGTATCATTCCCTGATTGTAGACAAAGACAGCCTGCCCGAAGAGCTCGAAATTACCGCTCAATCTCCGGATGGGCTCATAATGGGGCTTAGGCATAAAACAATGCCCATTGAGGGAGTCCAGTTTCACCCTGAATCAATACTTACTGAGCATGGCAAACAGATGCTCAGAAATTTTCTCGAATCGTGAAAATATTTTTGGCTCTGATTGCCACTCTTTACGGCCAAATAATTCGTACAAGAATTTTTTTTTACGAAAAAGGCCTTTTCAAAATCAGAAAGCTGCCCGCCAGAGTAATCAGTATTGGCAACATCACCGTCGGCGGAACACAAAAAACCCCGCTAGTCAAAGCCATTGCAGAGGAAGCAATCAGTAGAAACCTGAAGGTTTGTATTCTTACAAGAGGCTACGGAAGATTAAACCCCGAAGAACAAGTAGTCGTTTCTGACGGAATAAATATTATTTCAGATATCAAAAAAAGCGGCGATGAGCCGTTCGAACTGGCTTTGAGCCTTGGTGGCAAAGCTGTAATCATCTGTAATAAAAACCGTTACGAGGCCGGGCTTTTCGCTTATCGGAACTATCAGCCCGACCTGTATTTATTAGACGATGGATTTCAGCATCTACAGCTCGCAAGGGATTGCAATATTGTCTGCATTGACGCTTCCGACCCTCTAACTAACGCCAGTCTTTTGCCTGCCGGCAGGCTACGAGAGGAATTATCCTCTTTGAAAAGAGCAACAGTAATAGCTCTTACTAGAACCGAAACTGTCATTAATCCAACAGCGGACTTTCAAACCATCAAAAGATTTGCGCCTGATGCCTTGATTTTCCCTATCCGGAGCAAAATCAGCCGTCTAATCAAACTCCCTGAGTTATTCGATAAAGCCAACCTTGATAATTATAATCTGAATGATTCGGGGGCAGGCTCTATGGCTCCGACTACCTCGCCAAAGGAAGAATCAGAAACCCCTGAAAAAAAAATTTTCGCTTTTTGCGGGATTGGAAATCCGCAGGGCTTCTTTTCTAACCTTACAGATGCCGGATTTGAAATAGCTGGAAAAATGATCTTCGGTGATCACCATTGGTACACTGAGCAAGACCTGTTTGAAATCCTTGAAAATGCGGGAAATCTGCCCGTTGTTACAACGATTAAAGATGCCGTGAGATTGAAGGATTTTGTCGAAGCAAGGAATTTCTTTGCCGCAATGTTAGAAATCGAGATTGCGGAAGAGCAGAAATTTTACTCAAACATTTTTGACAATCTGAGCAGTTGAAAAACCCTGCCTAGAACTATTCTGAAATCCAACTAACT